>JALZOE010000018.1:0-6313 GCA_030857325.1 Acidobacteriota bacterium | reverse complement strand
GGGCAATTTCAGTTTTTCGTCCCGGTAATCCGTCATAAATTCGGCGCAGCGCACAACCAGCGGTTGGTAAAGTCTGTGCATAAATTCGATGTCGCGAAATTTTTCGTAATGTTCCCACAACGCCCAGATGACAAGTGCGGTTTCGTCTTCCTGAATCGGCATCAGCGATTTTTTTGCAGAAACGTCCCAAGCCGCGTGCCAGCCGGAAGCGACCGTGCCGTCGGCGTTGTATTTCTGCAAAAAATAACCTTCCTTTGAAACGATTTTTCCGCACAATTCAAAGAATTTCTTCGTTAGCGAAGGATAACCGGCAAGGTCTAAAGCATTGGCGACGAGCGCGCCGTCGCGTGTCCAGAGATAGCTGTAATGGTCTGTGGCTCTTTCGGTTACGTCCGAATCGTTCGCCGCCAGAATCGCGCCGCCGTCGTCGGTCTGCGTTCTGACGATTAAAAGCGAACGCTTATATAATTCAGTCGTTTCCGGCGTCAGATTGCCGAAATCATCGTTATTTTTATTGACCCACGCGCGCCAGTAATTTTCCGTGTAATTTAGAAAATTCTGCGGCGTTTGTTCGAGAACGTGTTGGTTTAACCCGCAAACTTCGGCGTGCGAAGTTCCCGCCGCAATCCAGTAAAAAAATTCAAACGCGCCGTTTGCTTCAAGGTTAAAATGCAGTCCGACGGTTGAATCGACGGAGCCTTCGGTTATCGCGCCGCCGTTCAGAACGCCGTTTTCGGCGTCGCGCCATGTGCCTTCCGATTCGCGGAACGCTTTTCTGCCCGTCGCGAAAACGTCGAAATGCGGCGCGGTATTTATCAGAAAATAGCGGTGTTTTTTGTAATGGACGAGCGCCAAACTTTCCGGGTCATAAAACGCCGTATCGCCGATTTTATTTTCGTAGATGCGAAAATCCTGATGCAGAAAAACGCGGATTTCTCTGGGTTTGTCGAGCAGATTTGAAACGCGCACGCGCCGCAGAAAAACGTTCGCGTGGCTGGCAACCGTATCGTTCGAGACGATTTCGACGCCGAGTTTTTCGTTAGTCAACCGAACGTCCGTAACGAGCGTTTCCGGTTTATAACTCAATCGGCGCGTCCATTCGCCGGACGAAACCCACGAAAAATCGCCGTCCGCCCAGACGCCGAAGCGAAAGGGAAAACCTTCGGTATGATTTTCCTGTCCGACGTGCGGAAAATAAATGTCGCGGATTTGATATTTGTCGTCGAAATTGACGAGCAGAGAACCGTTTCCGACCGGAATGTCGCGCATAAATTAAATACTTATTAAAAAAACAGAAATTCAAAAAAGCATTTTATATCAATTTTTTCTTATATCTTAATCAACCAAAATTTGTTTTCGCATTCAATCGAAAAAATTGGCGAATTGTTATAATAAACGAATGACAAGCGAACCGGAAAAGAAGAAAGAAGTAAATTATTCAAACGCTTGGCAGGAAGCAAAACAGTTGATTTGGCAGTATCGTTTCAGGCTCGCGCTCGGCGGCGTTTTGATGATTGTCAGTCGTCTCGCCGGTCTGGTTTTGCCCGCGTCGTCGAAATATCTGATTGACGAAGTTATTACAAATCGTCATTTCGAGATGCTCAAATGGATTGCGCTGGCTATCGGTATTTCGACTTTGATTCAGGCGCTTACGTCGTTTGCGCTGACGCAGATTTTAGGAATAGCGGCGCAGCGGGCGATTACGGAAATGCGCAAGCGCGTGCAGACGAAAATCGAACGGCTGCCGGTTTCGTATTTCGATTCGACGCAGAGCGGACAGCTTATTTCGCGGATTATGAACGACGCCGAAGGCATCCGCAATCTTGTCGGGACGGGACTTGTGCAATTGGCGGGAAGTCTTTTGACGGCGGCGATTTCCATCGGCGTTTTGTTTTATATCAACTGGCGTTTAACGTCTGTTACAATCGTCGTTTTAGCGGCGTTCGGCGTAGTTTTAGCGTTTGCCTTTAAAAAACTGCGCCCGATTTTCCGCGAGCGAAATGTTATCAACGCTGAAGTTACGGGTCGCTTAACCGAAAGTTTGGGCGGCATCAGAATCGTCAAAGCATATACGGCTGAAAAACGCGAAGAACTGATTTTCGCCCGCGGCTCGCACAAACTTCTGCGTAACGTCGCCAAATCGATGACCGGCGTCGCGGCTGTTTCGGCATTTTCGTCGCTGATAATCGGCGCAATCAGCGTCGTGATGATTCTACTCGGCGGAAACGCCGTCATTGCCGGAACGATGACAATCGGCGATTTGTTTATGTATATCTTTTTCACCGGTTTAATGGCGTTTCCGATTATCGAATTAACGTCAGTCGGCACGCAGATTACCGACGCGTTCGCCGGACTCGACCGCATCCGCGAAGTTTTGAGCAAAACAACCGAAGACGAAGAAGACGCGAGCAAAATCGCGTTGCCGAATATCGCCGGAAGAATAACATTTGAAGACGTTCATTTTGAATACGAAGAAAACGCGCCGGTTTTAAGCGGCATTTCGTTCGACGCGGCGGCGGGAACGACAACCGCTTTAGTCGGTTCGAGCGGTTCGGGAAAATCGACGATTTTAAGTCTTGTGTTAAATTTCATTCAGCCGAACGCGGGCAAAATTCTGGTTGACGGAATTGATTTGCAGGAAATAAAACTGCGCGATTATAGAAAACATTTAGGTGTTGTTTTGCAGGAAAATTTTCTATTCGACGGCACGATTTTGGAAAACGTCAGATTTTCAAATCCGCGGGCGAGTTTCGAGGAAATTAAAGAAGCGTGCCGCGTCGCCTATTGCGACGAGTTTATCGAGCGTTTTGAAAAAGGCTACGACACAATCGTCGGCGAGCGCGGCGTCAAACTCTCCGGCGGACAGAAACAGCGCATTGCAATCGCGCGCGCTTTACTGGCTGACCCGAAAATTTTAATTTTAGACGAAGCGACTTCGAGCCTCGATTCGGAAAGCGAGACTATGATTCAGGAAGGCTTGAACGTTCTGCGTAAAGGACGCACGACGTTTGTTATCGCGCATCGCCTTTCGACAATCAGAAGCGCCGACGAAATTTTAGTCGTCGAAGCCGGACGAATCGTCGAAAGCGGAACGCACGAAGAATTGCTCGCTCTTAACGGACGTTACCGGCAGCTTTACGACAAGCAATACCAATTCGAGCGAAATCAATTCATCAATCCGGGCGAAGATTTCACGACCGACGCCGTGAAAAATGAAAAGGAAAAACGCGTTTCTTCGGCAGCACCGAGTTTATAATTTGCTGCAAAAGTTTTGCCTGTCGGAGTTAAAAAGTTAAATTACAAAAATGAAAATAATAGTTATCGGCAGCGGTTTCGGCGGGCTCGCGGCGGCGATTCGCCTTCAGGCGCAGGGACATACGGTTACGATTCTGGAGAAGCGCGACAAAACCGGCGGGCGCGCTTATGTTTACGAGCAGGACGGTTTTACGTTCGACGGCGGTCCGACGATTATCACCGCGCCGTGGCTGATTGACGAGCTTTTTGAAATTGCCGGTAGAAAAATGAACGATTACGTCAAACTCGTCAAGCTCGACCCGTTTTATAATATTCGCTGGGAAGACGGCACGGTTTTCAATTACAACGACGACAAAGAAAATCTGCTTGAGCAAATCCGTAAAATAAATCCGAACGAGATTGAAAATTACAAGCGTTTTTCAAAAGATTTAGGTGAAATTTACCGCGTCGGGTTCGATTTGATTGACAAACCGTTTCACACTGTCGGCAGTATGATTCGCGTCGTGCCGCAAATGATAAAACTGCGCTCCGACCGCTCGGTTTATAAATTCGCGTCGAAATACTTTAAAGACGAGCGACTGCGCGAAGCGTTCAGTTTTCACCCGTTGCTTATCGGCGGAAATCCGTTTACCGCGACTTCGATTTACGCGATGATTCACGAACTCGAACAGAAATTCGGCGTCTGGTTCGCGATGGGCGGAACGGGCGCGCTGATTCGTGCTTTGAGCGATTTGTTTATGGACATCGGCGGCGAGATTTTTCTCGAAGCCGAGGTTGCCGAGATTTCGATTGACGAATACGGCGAAGCCGACGGCGTGAAGATGAAATCCGGCGAATTTCTTGAAGCCGACGCGGTTGTCTCGAACGCCGACGTTGCTTTTACATATTTAAATTTAATTCCGAAACGATTTCGCCGCAAATACACCGACCGACGAGTAAAATCGCTGACTTATTCGATGTCGCTGTTCGTCATTTATTTCGGCACGAACCGACGCTACGAAAATATGGCGCATCACGAAATAATTATGGGCAATCGTTACAGAGATTTGCTCAACGACATTTTCGTCAATAAAACGCTTGCCGAAGATTTTTCTTTATATTTGCATCGCCCGACGGCAACCGACAAATCGCTCGCGCCCGACGGCTGCGATTCGTGGTATGTTCTCTCGCCCGTGCCGCATCTCGGCGGAAACGTCGATTGGAAAACGGCAGCGAAACCTTACCGCGATTTGATTATCCAATATTTGGAAAAAAATTATATGCCCGAATTGTCGAAACATATCGTTACCGAACACTACATCGACCCGCTGCATTTCGAGGGAACTTTGAACAGTTATTTAGGCAGTGCTTTTTCAGTCGAACCGACGCTGATGCAGTCGGCGTATCTGCGCCCGCACAACCGGAGCGAAGACATTCCGAATCTATATTTTGTCGGCGCGGGAACGCATCCGGGCGCGGGAATGCCGGGCGTTATCTCAAGCGGAAAAATTGTCGGAAACCTAATCGGCGAAAACATTTAACATTTATCATTCAACATTTATCAGTAAACATCGGACACCTTGTTTTCGTTATCTAAAGTTGGACAAACAAGACTTGTTAAATGTTAAATGTTAAATGTTGAATGAATATGTGGTATTGGACAAAAACTTTATTTTTAATTTTAGTCGGCGCGGTCGTTGTCTGGGCGGCGTATGAGTATTTCACTTTTCCGAACATCTCGAAGTTGCGCACGCAAAATCCGACGACTTCTTCGATGATTGAATATCGCATCTCCGAAGCGGCAGCCGAAAAAAAAGAGCCGCGCAAATATCAAATCTGGATGCCGATTGAGCAGATTTCGCCCCATTTACAGCGCGCCGTGCTTGCGGGCGAAGATTCGCATTTTTTCCGGCACGACGGTTTCGATTGGGACGCGATTCAAAAAGCGTGGGAAGAGGCGCAGAAACTCGGCGAAAAGGAAGCTAAGGAAGAAGGCGATTACGACCCGAACGGCTGGATTCCGCCGATGCCGAGTTTCAGACGCGGCGCTTCGACCGTTACACAGCAGCTTGCCAAAAATTTGTATTTGAGCGAGGAAAGAAATTTTTTCCGCAAAGGACGCGAAGCCGTTATTACTTATTTTTTGGAAAAGGATTTGTCGAAAAAAAGAATCTTAGAATTGTATCTGAATATTATCGAATGGGGCGACGGAATTTACGGCGCGGAAGCCGCGTCGCGTTATTATTTTAATAAATCGGCTTCAAACTTAACGCCGTCGGAAGCCGCGTATCTTTCGGCGATGATTCCTTCGCCGCTCAATGTTTTTAATCCGAAGAAAAACCCGAAACGCGTCGTGCGCCGTCAAAAAGTTATTCAGCGCGGGATGAATTCAATAAAACTCGCGTATTAGAAGGCGAAAGAAAAATTAGCCACGAATTACACAAATAACACGAATTATTTTTGCTTTCATTTGTGTAATTCGTGTAATTCGTAGCTAATTTTTCTTTCGTTTGGCGTATTTTACTCAGCCGTTGCGCGTCTGGTTCTCGGCGCGGGCGTTCCGCCTTTGATGTTCATTTCATTTAAAATCCATCCGGCGTTGCCGAATTTTTCCGTGACGAACAGAACGTAGCGAATATCGACGGCGATGGTGCGATTGTAATTTTCATCGAAGAAAAAATCGTTGCCCAAACCTTCGTAATTGCCGTCGAAAACCAAGCCGACCTGCTCGCCGTAAGCGTTCAAGACGGGACTGCCCGAATTGCCGCCGATAATGTCGGTCGTCGCCAGAAAATTAACCGGAACCGTTCCGTTTTCGCCGAATCTGCCGAAATCGCGCGCGCGCTGTAAATCCTTTAATTTCTGCGGAACGTCGAACGGATTTTCGCCCGTGTCTTTTTCAAACATACCTTTGAGAGTCGTGAACGGCGTGTAATTTACCGCCTCGCGCGGCTTGTAGCCTTTGATGTTGCCGTATGTAAACCGCAAAGTCGAATTGGCGTCGGGATACGGACGCTCGCCGCTCATTTCCGCCATTCCCTGCTGGTAGAGAAGTCTGAGACGGTCGATTTCCGAATTG
>JALZOE010000209.1 GCA_030857325.1 Acidobacteriota bacterium | reverse complement strand
TCAGTCCGCCGAGTAAAACTGCGGCATAGCTACGGGCGCGCGCTTTTTCTTCCGGCGTCAACGCGCTTTCTTCGGTCTGCGCCGCCGCGTCGCCTTCCGTCTGCGTGATGACGGGCAGAGCCGGCGTGCTGCTTTGATTTTCTTTTTCACCCGAAACCATCATGCCGAGAGTCGAGAAAAAACTTTTGTTCTGCGACCCGAACAGATTCGGGTCGCGGTGCAGACCGAGACGGATGACGACATCGCGCATCAAATCGGGATTTTCCAGAAGCCGAAGCTGGGTATTGTAATAACTAACGTCATTACTCATATTGATGACGGTCGTCTGCTGAGTCGCTTTCGGCTTGCGCGGCTCGATGACCATTTCCGTTTTCGCTTCAAAAATCGAAGGCTGCCGGTACATATAAAACGCGACGACGGCGGTTGTGATAACCGTCATCGCCAGAATTATCGGCAGTCGTTTATAAACGATATTCAAATACTCGACAACCGAGCGTTTCTGCTCGACCGTATCGTCGTCATAAAACGGCGCGTAATTCGCCGGATAATCCTCTTTAGGCGTTTGTAAATTGCCGACGTTCGGTAAAGGCAGCAATCTTTCGTCTTTTTCCATACTTCTATTATTAAAACCTCTGAATCTTTATTAAATCTTTATTAAATCCGCTGAAAATTTAATCCGGGCAAACTTGTTTTATACCATACCGGCGGCAAATTTTCCTGTGTTTATTTAAGTTTATGTAAAAATATCTACTTCAAATATTTGAAAATATACACTTTTTTGTCTTTAAAAGCAAAAATTTTGGGCGCGCTCCGATTGCGCGGCTTTTGTTTGAACCGAAGTTCAAATGTTATATTTTTCTTTTACGCGAAAGTGAGTATTTTCATCGAACAAAACATATATGATTGGAACGTCCGAAAAAGAAAACGCATTTACGGCGAACACGTCCGCTTACGATTTTGATTTAGGTATTGAAGGATTTAAGTATTCCGACCTCTATGATGCGGGAAAACTCAGAGAGATTGCCGAAAAATTTTACGGCGAAATCGAGAAAAACGAGCCTGTTCTGCATCAAGCCCTGATGAAATACATCGCCGCGCGCGGCACGGGTTACGAAAAACGCGTCGAGTCGAAAATCCTGACCGACGCCGCGCCTCATCTGTCCGAATTTGTCGCCCAAATGTTTAACGTCGCTTCGGAACGCCGCGAATTGCTGCGCGTCGTCAACGAACAAGACCCGATTTGGACATACAAGTTTTTCGTCCAGCGCCGCGCCATCAAAAAATTCAAGGCGGAAGATTTAGCCGATTTCGACGAAGCCGAACTCGCGCTTGCCTTAAATGAATTAAAAAATACGGCTTTCGGTGACGTTCTCGTTCACGACGACGAATTAAGCGCGGCGACGATGACGACGAAAATTCTCGCCGCCGAAGAAGCATTGACGAAAAATCTCGAATTGACCGCTTCGGTGCAGAACACGATTAAAAACGTCGGCGCGGCTTACGAAAAATTAAGGGACAAAACCTTCGGCAAAGTTTTCGCCCTGTTTATAAACGAAATGCCGGAAACCGGCGAGCTTCTGCAAATCAAAGCCGTCGCGCACTTGCTCGAAGCGTGGTCGGCGGTCGCTTTCTTCAAAAAAGAAAAAAAATGGCACAGCTTTAAAACGCCGCACGGTCTCGATTATCAAAATCTCGTTCATTTGATTCATCCGAAACCCGAATTGCCGAATCTTCTGCGCGGCGCGGACAAGGAAATGCGCCGCCGCGACGGTTTTAAGTTGACCGACGACCGGGGAACTTTGCGCGATTCGCTTTACGAAGTCGATTACTGTTTGATTTGCCACGAGCGCGAAAAAGATTCCTGCTCGACCGGAATGCACGACCAGAGCGGCGCGCCGAAACGAAATCCTCTGGGAATCAAGCTCGAAGGCTGTCCGCTCGACGAAAAAATTTCGGAAATGCACTTGATGAAACGGCAGGGCGATTCGATTGCTTCGATTGCGCTCGTAACTATCGATAATCCGATGTGCGCCGGAACGGGACACAGAATCTGCAACGATTGTATGAAAGCGTGTATTTTCCAGAAACAAGAGCCAGTCAATATTCCGCTTGCCGAGACCGCCAGTTTGACCGACGTTTTAGCTTTGCCTTACGGTTTTGAAATTTATTCGCTTTTAACGCGCTGGAATCCGTTGAACGCGAAACGCCCGTATTCATTGCCTTACAACGGCAAAAATGTTCTCGTCGTCGGTTTAGGTCCCGCCGGTTATACATTGGCGCATTATCTTTTAAATGAAGGCTTCGGCGTCGTCGGAATGGACGGCTTGAAAATCGAGCCGATGACCGACGAAATTACCGGCGCGAACGGCAGAGTTTGTCCGAAGCCCGTTAAAGACATCGGCGAAATTACGAGCGAACTCGACCAACGGATTTTGTCCGGTTTCGGCGGCGTCTCCGAATACGGAATCACCGTCCGATGGGACAAAAATTTTTTGACGATGCTCCAATTGATGCTTTCGCGGCGCAAACATTTCCGCGCTTACGGCGGCATTCGCTTCGGCGGAACTTTGACAATTGAAGACGCCTGGGATTTCGGTTTCGACCACATCGCCATCGCGACGGGCGCGGGCAAACCGACAATCGTCAAGATGAAAAACAACCTGATTCGCGGCATTCGCAAGGCGTCGGATTTCCTGATGTCGCTGCAGTTAAACGGCGCGTTTAAAAAAGACACGCTCGCCAATTTGCAGATTCGCCTGCCCGCAATCGTCATCGGCGGCGGCTTGACCGGCGTCGACACTTCGACCGAAATTTTCGCTTATTATCCGGTGCAGGTCGAGAAAATGCTCGAAATGTATGAGAATCTGTCGGCGGAATTCGGCGAAGAAGCGGTTTGGAATCGCTTTGACGCGGAAGAAACTGTTGTTTTCCAAGAGTTTCTCGAACACGGCAGAGCGATTCGCGCCGAACGGAAACGCGCCGACCAAATCGGAGAAGAACCGAATTTTGTGCCGCTGGTCAAAAGCTGGGGCGGCGTCTCCTTGGTTTACCGCAAACGTCTTCAGGATTCACCCGCGTATCGTCTCAACCACGAAGAAGTTCAAAAGGCGCTCGAAGAAGGCATAAATTTTGTCGAAAATATGAATCCGGTCGAAGCCGTGCCGGACGAAACAGGCGCGGTCGAGGCGTTGATTTTCGAGAAATTAAATTACATTGCGGAGACGAATAAATTTGAAAATTCCGGCGAAATGGTCGAGTTTCCGGCGCGCACGGTCTGCGTTGCAGCCGGAACAAGCCCGAATGTCATTTACGAAAAGGAAAAACCCGGAACATTCAAACTCGACGAATGGAATCAGTTTTTCGCGCCGCACAAATTAGAGCGAAACGGCGACGGAAATTTACACGTCGCTCCGACCGAAAAAGGCGAAACCGGATTTTTCACGTCCTATGAAAACGACGGAAAATTTATTTCCTATTACGGCGACAATCATCCGATTTACGCCGGAAACGTGGTCAAAGCGATGGCGTCGGCGAAACACGGCTACGAAAAAGTGGTTGAACTTTTTGCCGGTGAGACGACCGATTTAAATCGGGTTGAAGCAGAAAATAAATTTACGCGCCTTATCGAAAATCTGGACGAACAGCTTCGCGCCTTTGTCGTGCGCGTCGAACGTCTGACGCCGACGATTATCGACGTTATCGTCAAAGCGCCGCTGCAAGCCAGAAAATTCGAGCCGGGACAATTTTACAGGCTGCAAAATTTTGAAACGAGCGCTCCCGTTGTTGAAGGCAAACGCCTGATGATGGAAGGTTTAGCTCTGACGGGCGCGTGGGTTGACGAAGAGAAAGGGTTGCTTTCGATGATTGTTCTCGAAATGGGAACGTCGTCGCGTCTGTGTTCGCTTTTAAAAGAAGGCGAAGAAGTCGTCGTGATGGGACCGACGGGGACGCCGACCGAAATTCCCGAAAACGAAACGGTTCTGCTCGCGGGCGGCGGTTTGGGAAACGCCGTTTTGTTTTCAATCGCCAAAGCGATGAAGGAAAAAGGCAACCGGCTGATTTATTTCGCCGGTTACAGAAACGGCGCGGATTTGGTCAAGCGCGAGGAAATCGAGCAATCGGTCGACCAGGTTGTCTGGGCGACCGACACGGGCAAGGAAATCGAACCGCACAGAGCGCAGGACGCGCATTTTCGCGGCAATATCGTCCAGGCGATGATTGCATATTCGCAAGGAAGATTGGGAAATCAAACCGTCAGCTTAAACGATGTCGATAGAATTATCGCCATCGGTTCGGACAGAATGATGAACGGAGTTAAAGAAGCGCGCTACACGACTCTGAAACCGTTTTTGAAAGAAAACCACGTCGCCATCGGCTCAATCAACAGCCCGATGCAGTGTATGATGAAAGAGGTTTGCGCCCAGTGTCTGCAGCGCCACGTCAACCCGGTTACGGGCGAAGAATTTTTCGTCTTTTCGTGTTTTAATCAAGACCAGAATCTCGATTCGGTCGATTTCCGCAACTTGAACGACCGCTTAAAAGCAAACAGCATTCAGGAGAAATTGTCGAACTTGTTTCTCGATAAAATTTTTAACCACGCAAGTCTGAAAAAATAATAAACGAAAAGGCTATCGAAAAATTATTGAATCCGCCGCCGGGCGGTCGTCAGGTTAAAATTTTGTCTATCGAAGGGTTATTAAAAGCAAAAAAAAGCGGCAGGTAGAACAAAAGATTTGCTGGTTATTCCCGAACTCGAAGCACTGCAAGAAGCACTTTCCGATGAATAAAAATGCACCTTGAAAAACGCGACGCCGAAATATTGATTCTCCTGAGCGGAGCGGACGAAACTTTCGCGCAGGTCGTTCACACGCGCTCGTCCTACAAACCGCGAGATATAAAATTCGGCTATAAATTTGCGAATATTTACAACACGGTCGAAAACGACCAGCCGATTTCCATTAACATCAGAAAATTGTCTAAAATCGAGAAAGCGTAAAAATCCAGATGGAAATCGTGTAACGATTATGGGTATTGTTCAAAGAAAATTAACCGGAACATTTAAAGAGTTTTACGATTCGGAAAAATCGAGCGGAATCGTTTTAATCATCTGCACGCTTTTTTCGCTGTTGCTCGCAAATTCGGCAATCGGCGAAAATTATCTGGCTCTCTGGCAATTTTATATCGGCGGCTTAAGCGTCGAACATTGGATTAACGACGGGCTGATGGCGATTTTTTTCCTGCTCATCGGTCTCGAACTCAACCGCGAGCTTCGCACGGGCGAATTGTCGAATTTTAAAAACGCGCTTCTGCCGATTTTCGCCGCCGTTGGCGGAGTCGCGCTGCCCGCGCTGATTCATCTTTTCTTTAATTACGGCGCGGCGACACAAGCCGGAATCGGCATTCCGATGGCGACCGACATCGCTTTCGCGCTCGGCGCTCTCAGCCTTCTGGGAAGCCGCGTTCCGGCGTCTTTGAAAGTTTTTCTGACCGCGCTTGCCGTGATGGACGACCTGGCGGCAATCGTCGTTATCGCCGTTTTTTACACGGCGGAACTTTCGGCGGGCTATCTTTTCGGCGCGCTCGCCGTTTTCGGCATTTTAGCGGCGACGAATCGTTTGGGCATAAC
>JALZOE010000208.1 GCA_030857325.1 Acidobacteriota bacterium | reverse complement strand
TTCGGAAGCAGATAAATCGGCTTTTTTGATGCCTTTTTTCTCGAATCGTTTTTCGACGTGCGTTTCAATCGGCAAACCGTGACAGTCGTAGCCGGGAACATACGGCGCATCATATCCCATCATCGTGCGCGATTTAACGATAAAATCTTTGAGAATTTTATTAAGCGCCGTGCCGATGTGAATGTCGGCGTTGGCATACGGCGGACCGTCGTGCAGTATGAATTTTTCAGCGCCGCGCCTGCTTTGGCGAATCTGTTCGTAAAGATTCGCTTCGTTCCATTTCTGAAGGCGCGCCGGTTCGCTTTGCGCTAGATTCGCTTTCTGAGCGAAATTCGTTTTCGGTAAATTAACGGTTTTTTTCAAGTCTAAAGGTTCAGTCATAAAATAGTTATCAGCGGTCAGTTTTCAGTATTTACGGAGACTATTATAAAAAATCAAATTTTAACATTTATCCGATTAAAAATTTGAAATCCAAAATCGAAAAAGTCCCAAGCCTTTTCGTGTAAGACTTGGGACTTTCAAAGCAAAGTTTTACCTTTGGCTCTAACTCTTTCGAGCAAAGTCCCGGCGGGAAATAATGCCGTTTATATTGAAATCAAATCGCATAAAATTTTTATAAGTTCATTTATGCCAAGAATTTTTCGTTTAGTCAACAACCGGGAGCGCGGGCATCCTGCCCGCAATGAACGCGTGAGCGTTCAAAAAGTTTCAAGTAGATTCAATCTTGAATGCAATCAAAACTTTTAGATTATTCGCGCAATCTGTGCGGGCAGGATGCCCGCGCTCCGACTGATGAAATTACCAGATTTTGCAGAAATCAGTTCTGACCATTTTATCGCCCTGCTTGCACGAAAACGCTTCGGCAAACTGCGGCAGATTCGTCAGCGGTCCGTTGGTGCGATAGCGAGCGTGTGAATGTGGGGCGGTCAAAACCTGCTGGCGCTCGAATTCCGGCGTCGATTTTGTCGCCCAGACCTGCGCCCAGCCGAAGAAAAACCTTTGTTCGGGCGTGAAACCGTCGATGTTTGGGGGTTTCGGTTTGCCTTCGAGCGATTTTTGATACGCGGCGTAAGCCATCGCCAAGCCGCCCAAATCGGCGATGTTTTCGCCTAAAGTGAATCTGCCGTTGATGTTTACTCCGGGCTGAACTTCGTAATTGTTAAATTGATTGACGACGCAATCGGCGCGTTCGTCGAATTTTTGGCGGTCTTCGGTCGTCCACCACGATTTCAGGTTGCCTTCGGCGTCGTATTGACTGCCCGAATCGTCAAAGCCGTGCGTGATTTCGTGACCGATAACCGCGCCGATTGCTCCGTAGTTTATGGCGTCGTCGGCTTTGAAATTAAAGAACGGCGGCTGAAGAATTCCGGCGGGAAACGTAATCGTGTTCATCGCGGGCGAATAAGACGCGTTGACCGTCGGCGGCGTAAATCCCCAGCGCGTTTTATCGACCGGCTGCCCGATGTCTTTTAAGTTGCGGGCGATTTCAAACTGCGCGACGTTCGCGCCGTTTTGAAAATAAGATTCGCGGTCGAGTTTTAAATTGGCATAACCGCGCGGATTTTGATTGAAACCGATTTTTCGCTGGTAAGTGTTGAGTTTCGCCAATGCTTTCTCGCGCGTTTCGGGACTCATCCATTCGAGCGCGGCGAGGCGTTCGCGGTAAGCGGCGAAAAGATTGTCAATCAACTCGCTCATCCGCTGCTGCGCTTCGGGCGTGTAGGCTTTTTTGACGTATTCCGCTCCCAAGGCTTCGCCGACGGCGCTGTCGGTCGCGCCGACGCATCGTCTCCAGCGCGGCTGCTGTTCCTTCGTGCCGGTCAGATATTTACTGTAAAAATTGAAATTTTCATCGACGAACGCTTTTGAAAGACGCGGCGCGGCGGAGTTGAGCGTCATAAAACGCAAATAACTTTTCCAATCGTCGAGCGAAACGTCTTTCATCATTTGATTGACTTCAGTGAAAAATTCCGGCTGTCCGATATTGATTTCCGTAACCGGCGGCGCGCCGCGCGTTTCCATATAATTCGCCCACGAAAGATTCGGCGTCATTTGATTTAGTTCAGCCAGAGATTTTTTGTTGTAGCGTTTTTGCGGGTCGCGCAGCTCGACGGGCGCTTTCGAGGCGTTCGCCAGACGAGTTTGAATACGCGTTACCGAAAACGCTTCCATTCGCGCCGTTTCTTCGTCGTCGCCGAGCAGCTTGAACATATTGACGACGTATTCACGAAAACGCTCGCGCGTTTCCTGTGATTTCGGGTCGCCTTTCGTGTAAAAATCGCGGTTCGGCATACTCAATCCGCCCTGGCTGGCGTTGGCGATGTTTATCGAACTGTTTTTGGCGTCCGCGCCCGCGCCGAAGCCGAACAAAACCGGAATGCCCATGTTGTGCATCGTCGCGATTTGTCGCTGTAAACCGTTTGTATCTTTGATTTTAGAGATTTGTTTGAAATACGGTTTGAGCGGCGCGACACCGGCTTCTTCAATCGCCGCTTCGTCCATACACGACGCGTAAAAATCGCCGATAAGCTGCTGGCTGCTGCCCGCCGCCGCGCTCGTATTTTTCGCGTCGGCGTCGAGAATTTCGCGCAGCATATTGTTGTTGTTTTCGCCTAAAATATTAAAACTGCCCCAGCGCGAATAAGCGGCGGGAATTTCCGTATTTTTGACCCAACTGCCGTTGGCGTATTGGAAAAAGTCGGTGCAGGCTTCAGCCGAATTGTCGATTCGTGTAATGTCGAAAGCGACGGTTTGCGCCGTCGTCGTCGAATAAAAAGACGCGAAAACAATTAAAGCGGTTATTAAACGCGAACTAAATTTGAACATTTATTTTCTCCTATCAGATTTTTGGAAGATTAGATGAGTGTTTTTACGCGCGCGGCTCAAAAATGTTTCAGGTCGGAAAATGAAACTTATTTTGCGATTTGAAAGCCGCCGAAGATTTATTCTTTATAAAACCGGAACGAATTTTTCCTCGACTTTTTGCCGGAGCGTCTGCGCCAGTTCCTTGCGGTCGGTTTTCATAATCGGTTCGTCGCCGAAACTGATAACGGCAGTAAATTCGCGCAGTTGGAAAAGCCGGAAAAGATGCGCGCCGAAACTTATGTCTTCCCACCAGCAGATTATTTTACTCGCGCTCGGATTATTGTTCGCAGTCGCGTAGCTGATTGCCGCGTAAGAAACGGGCAAATCGGTGCGCGCCGCAAATTCGAGAAACGAGGAATTAAACGGCAGCACGGTTTCGCCTTTCGTGCTTGTGCCTTCGGGAAAAACAATGACGCCTTCGCCCATTTTCAGCCGTTCGATAATTTTGCCGCCCGCGCGCGGAATGTCGCGGCGATTCTGCCGGTTGATGAAAATCGCGCCCATATCGCGGCAGATTGTTCCCGCCGCAAACCAGCTTTCAATCTCGCTTTTAGCGACGAAAACGCCTTTGGCAACCGCTCGCAGCGCGGCAACGTCCGTGTAGCTCAAATGATTGGAGACGAGAAAAAACGGCGCTTCCGGCACGCGTCCTTCGACTTCGATTCGCATATTGGAAATTCTGACGAACGAGCGCGCCCAGGCGCCGAAAATCGTCTGCCGCCAAACGGGTTTGTTCGGATAAAAAAACGCGCCGACGCGCCAGATGCCGTAAAGCCCGAAGGTCGCGGCGAGAAACAAGATGAATCGAAAAGTTGCGCGGATATATTTCATTGCCGATTTCCAAATTTGAAAAAAATTTATTCGCTTCGATTGAATATACCAAAAGCGACATTCGATTTCTAAAACAACTCTCTAAAACGACGGCAAAAAAGCGAAATCGTAGATTTCTACAATTTCGCTTTTTATCTAAAAAGTCCTTTGAAAACTTGAAGTTAATCGGGAAAAGAGAAGAAACAGGACACGGACAAACCGATACTTCGGCGGATTTGCGCGGATACGATTTTTAATAAGCAGGTATGATTTTCAAAAAATCCGTGTTAATCCGCTTAATCAGTGTTCATTCGCATCCTGTTTCCTGACTTTCAAATTAAATTTATTCAAACAATTACGGCACGAACGCGTTCGGCGCCGGTTTGTCGCCGTTTGCCCCGAACTGAACCGTGCTGAAGCCCTCCGAGCTTCTTAATATATACCAAATGCCGCCGTTCGGTCTGAAAACGGTGATGTCGGCTCGTCCGTCGCCGTCGTAATCAGCCGGAGCGGGAAGGTCGGTCGAAATACCGAACTGCACAGCCGAGAATCCCGATTTGCTTTGCAGCAGATACCAGATTCCGTTTTCAGGGCGAAAAACCGCCAAATCGGTTTTGCCGTCGCCGTCAAAATCGGCGGGAACAGGTTTATCGGTCGAGAGTCCGAACTGCGGAGCCGAAAATCCGGCTTTGCTCTGGAGCAGATACCAAACGCCGCTCGAAGGTCGATAAACGGCGTAATCCGCCTTGCCGTCGCCGTCGTAATCGCCGACAACGGGCTTATCGGTCGAAATGCCGAACTGCATTGAATTGACTTGACCCGTTACCAGATTGGCGACATACCAGACGCCGTTCGACGGACGGAAAACCGCCAGTTCCGCTTTGCCGTCGCCGTCAAAATCGGCGGGCTGCGGAATGTCCGAGGGTAATCCGAACTGAATCGCAGCGAAACCCTGACTGCTTCTCTGCAAATACCAGGTGTTGTCGCGGTAAACGGCAATATCGGTTTTCCCGTCGCCGTCGTAATCGGCGGAGACGATTCTGTCATTCTGATTTCCGAATTGCGGAGCGGCGAAACCGGCGGTCGAATTGAGCAGATACCAGACGCCGTTTGACGGACGGAAAACGGAAACGTCCGCTTTACCGTCGCCGTCAAAGTCAAATTGTGTGCGACGCGGCGTCGGTGTAGGCGTTGATGATGTCCTAGGAGTGAATGTGACGGTCTGCGCGTTCGTCAGATTTCTTGACCCCTGCTTGGATGTGTGCGACTCGACGACGTAGGCGTCAGGCTCACCGCCCGAAATGCCGACGACGGGAAAGAGACGCGTGTTGCCGTCGCCGTAGCGCGTCTGGATAGTGCCGTCACGCCGCAACTCAATCTCGAAGTTGACGGGGTTTTCGCCGCGCGTCGTGCCGTTCGAGAGCGGTGTGTCAAAGGTTACGCCTTGCCAGCGGAAGATTACGCGGTCGGCGGTCGCCGTTACATACACATCGTCGCCGGGGCGACGGTCGGTCCGCAAATCGTCCCACAAACCGGCAATCATCACCGATCCGTTCAACCCTTCGATTGAACTGCCGGCGTCGTTCTCCGGTATCGAGTTCGAGAAGTAGAGCGAGCCATTCGTCGAGATTGTCACGGCACTGCGATTCTGCCCGAAGAAGGGGAAGGTAAACGGGAGCGCGTAGTCTTTGCGGTATAAATCGTCGTCGCGGAGTCCGAGCGGCGTGCCGCCGGTCGAGAGCGCGGTCGCGGCGGAGAGCGCGACTTGGTAAGGATCGCTTCCGGCGTTGACGCCGACCGTCACGCCGACGGGCGTCCGGCTTACGTTGCCCGCGTTGTCGTAGACGCGCAGTTCGACTGTGCCTGCGAAGTTGCGGTAAGGGAGTCGGACAGTCGCCGTCTCCTGAGCGCCCGCCGGTCTAGGCAGCAGCGTCGTGAGCGAGGCTGGCGTGACGGTGACGATGCC
>JALZOE010000207.1 GCA_030857325.1 Acidobacteriota bacterium | reverse complement strand
TTTAAGGAAAAAAGAAGACAAGCAAGCCGTTTTGTATGAAGTCGTTACGCGCAACACGGCGGAAGAATATATGTCTCAGCGCCGTTCCGACGCCCGGCAGTT
The DNA here is from genome assembly GCA_030857325.1 of Acidobacteriota bacterium. Taxonomy (GTDB): domain Bacteria; phylum Acidobacteriota; class Blastocatellia; order Pyrinomonadales; family Pyrinomonadaceae. The sequence continues at coordinate 5,543 of JALZOE010000207.1, read as the reverse complement.
TCGAGACGCGAAAACTCAAAACAGCAGCGGCTCGACCGGAAATTAAGACTTCTGTAACAAAAATTAAGCGGCATTCCCTTTTTTTACATCTCTCAATACTATAAGATAAAAACTTTATGAATCTCTGAAACTTCGTTTTACTTAATATTACCTGCGCGCCGCGCAAAGTGATTATTTTGATGAATGGCTATGGGGAAAACAAACGTTCTATATAAATTTTTAATCTCCGGTTTACTGTGCGCTCTCCTGCTCGGCTCGCCGACGACTTTATTTTCTCAATCTTCGAGAATAGGAATAGTGAGTTTTGTAAAAGAAAGAAACTTGAACAATTATGTGAAAATCAATAACAAACCGTCGATTGACGGGCAGATTATCGTGTCTCCTTCCATTATTGAAGTGCCGGTAAATACAGAGCTTTTAGTTGATTTGGGTAATACGGCGCTTCTGAGAATGGGTCCGGACACCGAAATGAATTTAGCTTTTGACGAAACTAAAATAACCGGCTTTCTTTCCAGAGGAAGCCTGACGGTAAAAGTTCCGCCCAATAACCATCTCAGTATTCAAACAAATGACGGTGTAGTTTCTACTCCGAATCAAAATCAGGAAAATGTTGTAACCATCGGTTTTGTGAACGGTAAAACGCAGGTTAAAACAATTGGCGGTTTAGCTTCTCTAAACAAGGTTTTAATCGCGTCGGGAGAAACTTTTACCGCCGGAGATTCAACGGTCAAAGACGTAATACTAACGCCGCGTTCATCTATTTACTCTTATTTAATAATTCCCGCCGCAACTATTTTATTTAATTTATTCAAAAGCAGCCAGCCGACAGACCGTTCAAATTTCGGCGCCGAGCAGACCAATGTGGGACCGATGAAATAACGGCGGTTTGTTTGGCAATAAGCAGTCGGAGCGCGGATATCTTGCCCGCGCTCCGACTGTAAGAAGACATTGAAATCCCTTTATATCCGAAACTGAGAAAGTCCCGGTTATATTAGCTTTTCGGCTGTTTCCTCCAATTCGCGCGGAAGAATTTTCGTTTTGTAAAAAACAACGTTTTCGCTCACCCAAAGCGGTTCTTCGCGGCTGCCGCGCAAATCCTGTCCGGCGGCGAAGATGAATTTACGAAAATTTACCGTTTGAAATTCTTCGATGCGCTTTTTAAGCGATTTCGGCGTCCAAAAGCCTAAAACATCGAGATAAATTTTATCGGCGGCGGGCGAAATCAGGACAAAATCGGGAATAAAAGCGGTTTTTCCCAAATCGACGACTTCCCGGTTTTCCCGCAACTGCCACTTAACCGGCGATTTTTCCCAATCTTTCCCTAATCTCTCGATGTCGGAATTTTTGTATTCCGGCTCATCCGAATAATAAGATTTTAATTCGGTCTGTTCGCTGGAAAGCTCGTAAAAAGCGTTTCCGCCTTCTTTTTGGGCGACTTGAGCGGACATTTCCCAGTCTTTGCAAAGAAGCAGCGCGGGCAGAAAAACCGCCATCTGAATCCCGTATTTTTGTGAGCGATGAAAAAGTGAAGCCGCGCCCGCCAAGGTTATTTCATAACCGTCTGCGGCATTTCCGCTAACCGAATGAATCAAACCGAAATGCTTTATCCAACCGAAAATCGAGCGGTAATTTTCCGCCTCAGACGGCGCGGCGCGGATTCGCATCTCGACGCATTTGTATAAGAGCGCCTGCGCCTGCGCCATATTGTAGCGGTCGAGCAAATCCTTCGGTGCAATCGTTTCAAAGGAAATCAACTTTTGCCGCGCGGACAAATCGGCGTAAAGATTCGAGAGAATCGTGTCCGCGTCAATCTCCAATTCGCCCGCGACAGTTTCCAGAACTTCTTTTCTGCGCGGTGAATCGGGCAGAACGGGCTGTAACTTTCCGGCTTCGAGAAAAACTTTTTGACGAATTTCTTCAGGCGCGACGACGCTCGATGTTTCAAATTCGCAGCGGTCAGTAAGAAGTTTAATAAAACCGCGCAGGATTTTGTAATCCGTTCCCGTGCCGACGTATTCCTCCAACTCGCGTTCTAATTCGCCGCGCGTTTTGCCTTCGTAATCTTCAAAAATCTGCCCGAGAATTTCGGCGTCGCGCAGGTAAACCGCGTTGCCGGTTTTAATAAGCAGGGGAGAAATTTTATCGCCGCGCCGCCGGTTGACGGCTAAATCGGAAGTTAACATTTCTTTGCACGGTTCTTCCCGTTCGATTTATTACAACAGGACTTATTTTCGGTTTTGAATGAAAAGGATTTTAAAGTCTTCAGCCGGAGCGCGGACAACGACTGCGGCTGTATTCGTTGATATAAAAACGGTTAATCTCCAAACATTCGTTTCAAACTTTCGGTATAAGGCGCGCGCGCCACGCCTTTTTCGGTGATAATCGCCGTTACCAAATCGTTCGGCGTAACGTCGAACGCGTAATTGCTGACCTCGATGCCGTCGGGCGCGAGTTGAATATCCCGGACGTGCGTTATCTCGCGAATATTTCTCTCTTCAATCGGAATTTCCGCGCCCGTCGGACACTTTAAATCGACGGTCGAAAGCGGCGCGGCGACGTAAAACGGAATGTTGTGTCGCCGCGCCATTACCGCGACCATATAAGTGCCGATTTTATTGGCAACGTCGCCGTTTGCCGCGATTCTGTCCGAACCGACGACGACGGCGTGAATTTTCCCCTGATTCATAATATGCCCGCTCATATTATCGGTAATTAAGGTTACGGGAATATCGTCCTGCAATAATTCCCAGGCGGTAAGGCGCGCGCCTTGCAGATACGGGCGCGTTTCGTCGGCGAAAACCGAAACTTTTTTGCCCTGGCTGATTGCGCCGCGAATGACGCCCAAAGCTGTTCCCCAAACGCCGCCGGTGGCGAGCGCACCCGCGTTACAGTGCGTTAAAACCGTCGAATCGTCTTTCAAAAGCTCGCCGCCGAACTGCGCGATAAGTCTTTGCGATTCGATGTCTTCGGTGTGAATCGCTTTGGCGTCTTCGACTAAAATTTGTTTGATTTCCGACACCGATTTCCCGTCTGTTTTCGCTTTGGCAAAGGTGCGTTTCATCCGGTCAATCGCCCAGAAAAGATTAACGGCGGTCGGGCGCGTTTTGCTCATCACGTCGCAAACGTATTCGAGTTCGTCTTCCAAATCGGCAACCGCCGTGCCGACAAACTGTTTCGCGCCGAGCGCGATGCCGTAAGCCGCCGAAACGCCGATTGCCGGCGCGCCGCGCACGACCATATCGCGGATGCCGTCCGCCACTTCCGTATAGCTTTTCAGCATCAGCCATTTTTCTTCCATCGGCAGCAAACGCTGGTCGAGCATTTTTACGCCTTCATCGCTCCAATCGACAGGTATTATCATTATTTGTTAAATTCGTCCTTTATTAGTTTTGTTGATTTTGTTGAAATGATAAGAAATAAATTATAAAGAAGCAAAGCCGGTTAAATTTATGAACAGCAAAAAAGTCGGTGAATTTCGTTTAATCGTCGAGGGAAATTATTCGACAATCGAGGAAGCCAAACGCGCTCTTATCGACCCGTTTATCGAAGATTTCGTCGAGCAAAACGGTAAATTCCGTATTCAAAATTTTGAAGACATTCGCGTGGCGAGCGGAATTTCATTGAGCGATATGGAAATCGGAATGATTGACGACGGCGTGTTTGAAATTTCCTGCCGCGCGTCGGGACAAATCTTAAACCGCAGCCGCGCCGAAAAACTCGCCGAAACGCTCCTCCGACAAGCGATGTTTGATGAAATCGGAATCGAACCGCTTGAATAACGGTAAACGGCAGATGGTAAATGAAAGTTAAATCCGCGCGGTTGCGCGATTGTTTTTCTCTCGTCTATTCTATCTAATCGAATAAAATTTTTATGGCGGAAAACTCAACCGAAACAAATACCATTATGCAATCGGCGGCGACATCACAAACCGAACAATTTTTCAGAAACGATTTTAATTTAACGCTTCGGCTGCCCGAAAATCTGCGGGCTTTAGACAAATTATCCGGAAATTATTTCTGGTCGTGGAACGCGGACGGCGCGGCGCTTTTTCGTGAAATCGATTCGCGTCTGTGGGAAAAGTGCGAGCAGAATCCGCGTCTTTTTTTGAAAGAAGCGAGCAGTCTGCGCCTCTGGCAGATGGCGAACGACGCCGGTTACGTCGAGAAATTAAATTGCTTCGACGAAGAATTTGAAAATTATATCGCGCAGCCGCCGAACAGTTTCGGGCGCGTAACGCCGCAGAACCCGGCGGCGTATTTCTGCGCCGAATACGGCGTTCACAATTCGCTGCCGATTTATTCGGGCGGTTTGGGAATCCTCGCGGGCGACCATTTGAAATCGGCATCGGATATGAACGTGCCGCTCGTCGCCGTCGGCTTGCTGTATCGCTTCGGTTATTTTCGCCAGAAACTTTCGCACGACGGCTGGCAGGAGGAAAAATATTTCGATTCATTTAAAAACGAACTGGCGCTCGACCCGGTTTTAGATAATAAAGGCGAGCGCGTTACGGTGATGGTTCAAATGCGCGGACGTTCCGTTCACGCGCGGGCGTGGATTGCGAAAATCGGCAGAATCGCGCTTTACCTGCTCGACACGAACGTCGAAGAAAATCAGGAAATCGACCGCCTCGTAACCGGACATCTTTACGGCGGCGACACCGAAACGCGCGTCGTGCAGGAAAAAGTTCTGGGCATCGGCGGCGTTCGTCTGCTCAGAAAATTGGGCGTCGAGCCGTCGGTTTATCATTTGAACGAAGGTCATTCGGCTTTTTTGACTTTGGAATTGGCGCGTGAATTTCTTGCTCAAAACGAAAATGCGACTTTTACGGACGCCGCCGCGACGATTAAACAAAACTGCGTTTTTACGACGCACACGCCGGTTGAAGCGGGCAACGATTCGTTTTCGCCCGATTTAATCGCCGCCTGTTTCGACGAAAATTACATCGACGCTCTGAAATTAACCAGAGAAGAACTTCTCTCGCTCGGTCGCACCCGCGAAGATGATACAACCGAATGGTTCGGAATGACGCCGCTCGCCTTGAAAATGACGCGCTTGGCAAACGGCGTCAGCGAAAAGCACGGCGAAGTTTCGCGTGATTTATGGCTGAAAATGTATCCCGAAGGAACTAAAAATGAAGATGTTCCGATTACTTTCATCACCAACGGCGTTCACGCGCCGACGTGGATTGCGCCCGCCTTTCAAAGACTTTACGAGAAATACATCGGTTTAAATTGGGCGGAAACCTTAAAAGACGAAACGAAATGGCGCGCGGCGATAGAAAAAATTCCCGACGCCGAAATCTGGAAAACTCATAAACTCTTAAAACAACTGATGATTTCCTTTGTACGCGAGCGCGTTTATTCGGCGCAGACCGGCTTGCGCGACACGATAAACGAAAACGAAAATCCGCAAAACCTTTTCGACGCCGACGTTTTGACAATCGGTTTTGCGCGCCGCGTCGCCGCTTACAAACGCTGGAATCTACTGATGACCGATTTGGATCGGCTTTTGAAATTAGTTGACGACGCGACTCGTCCCGTGC
>JALZOE010000206.1 GCA_030857325.1 Acidobacteriota bacterium | reverse complement strand
GGCAGCGGCATCAAAACTTGATACGGGTCGAGCATCTGCGTCTGCTGCTTTCCTTTATTCGCGTCATTATTTATTGTCGCTTCGCGGGCAATGCTCCAAACATCTTCTCGCCCGAAAAACATTTTCGCGCTCTGGGTATGATACAGACCGAAAACGTCGCCCTGCGTTTTGATTAACGTTTCAGGGTAACGAATGTGAGCGCGCAGATCAGCAGGCATTTCATCGGCATTTTTAAAAAGTTCGGGAAACGCTGCTCGATACGCTGAGATTATCGGGTCGGAATCGTCGAAAACGTAAAAATTGACCGCTCCGCTGTAGGCGTCAATCGTTGTTTTGATGCTGTTGCGAAGATAATTAACACGCGAGCCGTTTGCGTCGTAATGCCGCGAATACGGAAAGCGATTGCTCGTCGTATAAGCGTCAACCAGCCAGAACAAACGCCCGTCGTCACCCACGACAATATACGGGTCGGAATCGAAAGCGAGAAACGGCGCGATGCGCTTAGTGCTTTCTTTAATGTTGCGGTATAGCAGCACGCGACTCTCCGCCGTCACATCGTCGGAAAAGGGAAGTTTCGTCAAATCGCCGGTTTTCCACGCGATTGCCAGACGGCGCAATCCCGATCCGACCGCGAAACCGCCGCTCCCTTCGTAATTCGTATAATTATTGTTTTCGCCCTGCGGATAATCGAATTCGCGCTGTTTCGTTTTGACGTAAACGTCCGTGTCGGTGCGCTCGCCAAAGTAAATTTCCGGTCGCGTGACTTTGATTTCGCCGGTTGATTCAATCGGCATATTCGATAAGATAAAACGCGGTCTGCCTTCGGTCGTAAATTCGTTGACCGGATTCATTGTTATGCCATAACCGTGCGTATAGACGAGCCGCTCGTTAATCCAGTTGCGCGACTGTTCCGGCAGTTTATTAACATCCATTTCGCGCGCGGCGATCATCACCTGCCTTTCTTCGCCGCCGATTTTGTAACGGTCAACGTCAACATCTGGAAAATCGTAGTAAGTGCGAATTTCCTGAACCTGCCGCAAAGTGTCCTGCAAAGCCTGCCAATCCCAAAGACGAATATTGGCGAGCGTCGAGCGGTTAACGTCAAGGTTTAAAGCCGCGTTTGAAACTTCCGCCGGATATTCGCGCAATTCCACACGTTCGAGATTAAAGCCCGCCCTCGTTCCGGCAATGTTATGTTCGATATACGGCGTTTCGCGCCCGAGTTCGTTCGGTTTGACAATGAAATTTTGAACATACCAGGGAATCAACATTACACCAACAACGAAAACCAAAACGGGAATTCCCAACGCGAGAACGATTAAACGCCCGCCCTTTCGGGTAAACGCGTTGACAAAAAGTATCAGCGCGGCAACTACAAGCGCGAGGGCGACGGCAGTTAAACCCGGTATCAGATAATTGTCTTCGGTGTAAGTAACCCCGCTAAAAGATGCGTGATTATTCCACAAATAAGCATAGCGTGAGAGAAAAACTTGTCCGGCGATTAGAAGCAACAACGCGCCCAAAGCAACCGAAATGGAGGAATAAGCGCGCGTTCCAAACCCGTCGAAACTCGGTTGCCTCTCATCCATTGTCGTTTGTTGCGGAACGGCGGCTAAAACGGCGCATACAATCGCGGCGACTAGCAGAATGACGGCAAGTGATGTCAGCCACGAAACAATCAAGTGATAAACGGGCAACGAGAATAAATAAAAACCGTGCGGATTACCGAAAATCGGGTCAGTCGTCGTTGTCGCCGGTTGATGCAAATAAAGCATCCAGGTCTGCCAATCACTGCTCAAGCCAAATGCGTAGCTGACACTAAAGATGAGTGCCAGAATCCAGGCGAGTGGTTGCAAAATGCGCGCCGGATTAAAATCAAGCGGCTGGTTATTGATAATGATTTTCCGCGGCGCGAGATTATTTAAACCGAAAAAGCGTTCAAGTGCGTAAAAACCACTGCGTAAAATCCCGAATGTCAAAACTCCGAAGACGGCGAACAGAATCCAGCCAAGCGAAAATACCGACCAGAACCGGGAACCGAAGCCGAGCGAGTCGAACCATAACGATTCAGTGTAAACGCCCACGCCTCTCATCAGAACGAGAAACAGCAAAAAGACTGCGGCGAAAATAATCCATTTACTTCGTCCGCCTTCGCGTTCGGGTTTTCGTTTCGACGTAATGTCAATAATTTCGGCGTTAAGGTCGGAGTAATCAGAATTGCTCATAACGACGATTATACGCCTGCCGCGTCGTCTTTCAAAGACAGTTTTTATAAAAGGATTTGCGAGAGGAAAAATTCAATTGCGCCGTCAAAAGTTTTTCATTTGAAAATTTGCTCGATGGGCGTTCAATCAAACCGGACAACCTGTCAGCCGATTCCGATTTTTTCTTTTTGCAAATTTTTGCAAAAAGGAATGAACTTTTAGAAAACCCTGCCGCCTAGACCCGCCCTAAAATGAACTCTCATTCTTGGGGTAGTTTGTTACAAAAGGCAAAAATGTTTCACAGCTTACTTGATAACAGACTGACTTCACTAGATTTAGTGGGTTTTTTCAGTCCCGGTATTTGAGGTTAAAAACTTATGTAAAAACGGGAATAAAAAATTGCGATTAAGCTAATAAACACAGATAATTAACAAAAATCCTATGAAACATTTTTACCTTTTGTGCAGTTTTAACCAAATAAAGGGATTAGCAAACAGCGGAGAAATTTGAGGACGGTGTAGAGTCGTTCCCTGATAAGCGAATGACGGAAGCGGCTTGATTTTTAATTTTTCTTTTAGTTGCGCGTTTTTATTATCAATTTTCCTGTCGTCAGCCTCATAAAAACTGCTCGAAGATATTCTGCAATTGTTTATTACAAAAATCTTACAATCATACTGCCTGAAATTTGTCGTTCAGCACATCTAAACGCGGGATTAAAAACATTAGCGGCGTTACCGCTATTTATTTCAAGGGGTTTATTTGTGCAAAACATATTAGAGCTGAAAAACTCGCAATCGAAAGGAATCCAATGGATCACTTCAATTGCCGTCATCGCGTTTCATTTGATGGCGATTTGGGCTTTATTTACATTTAGCTGGCAGAATTTAATCGCCGCCTTGATTGTCTGGTGGGCGACGAACAGTTGGGGAATCGGGATGGGTTATCACCGGCTTTTAACGCACGGCGGATTTAAGACTCCGAAGTCGGTCGAGTATTTTTTGACCGTCTGCGGAACGCTCGCGCTGCAATCGGGTTCGCTGCAGTGGGTGACGACGCACCGGATGCACCACGCTTTTACCGAAACCGAACGTGACCCGCACAGCCCGCGCGACGGCACGTTCTGGGCGCACATCGGCTGGCTGATGCGCGGCACGGCACTGTCGCACGACCGGGAAACCGTGCGGCGTTACGCGCCCGATTTACTCAAAGATAAATTTCACGTCTTCGTGTCCAGATATTTTTTCCTGACGACAATTATCGCCGCCGCGATTTTGTTTATCATCGGCGGCTGGACGATGGTTTTGTGGGCGATTTTTCTGCGGCAGGTCGTCGGCTGGCATTCGACTTTTCTGGTCAACTCGGCAACGCATCTGTGGGGAACCAGGCGTTTTGAAACGCCCGACGATTCGCGGAACAACGCACTTGTCGCCGCGCTCACGTTTGGCGAAGGCTGGCACAACAATCATCACGCGCACCCGCGTTCGGCGCGTCACGGACTCGCCCGCTATGAATTCGACATCAACTGGATTCAAATTCGCTTTTTGGAGAAAATCGGATTGGCGAAAAAAGTTTACGCCTTTGAACTCGAAGAGGAAAACATCAATACAGCGCGAACGTAACAAGGCAAATTCAGCGAAAGTGAAAAGCGAGAAGGACGTTTTTGAAATTTCAAAAAACGTCCTTCTCGCTTTTTATATCTTTTCCGGGCAAAGAGTTTATTTCGATGGCTTATTATTTTGGCGAATCAAAAATTATCTTTGATTGCCGTGCCTGTCAAACGATTACTCACACTCTTTTAGTGCCTGCCGGAGAACGTCGGCGGAACGGAGCAAGCCGGCTTTTTCCGTTTTATTGAGTTCGAGTTCGACGACGCGCTCGACGCCGTTTTTGCCGACGATACACGGCGTTCCCAAGTAAACTCCTTTGATGCCGTATTCGCCCTGCAAAAGAGTGGAAACGGGCAGCGCCATTCGCTCGTCGCGCAGAATCGCTTCGCAGATGCGGCGGACGCATAAGCCGATGGCGTAAGAAGTGTTGCCTTTGCGCTTGACGATTTCCGGCGCGGCTTGGCGAATTTGGTCGAGCATTTCCGCCGGAGCCGGAAGTTTGCCCGCGCCGGGAAATTTGGCGAGCGGCAAGCCCGCCACGCGCGCCGCGCTCCAGACGGCGATTTCCGAGTCGCCGTGTTCGCCGATGATAAAAGCGTCCACCGCGCGCGGCTCGACCGCTAGTTCTTCCGCCAGCAGCACGCGCAGACGGGCGGTGTCAATGACCGTTCCGGTGCTGATGACGCGGCTCGCGGGCAAGCCCGATTCACGCTGCGCGACTTGCGCGAGAACGTCCACCGGATTCGTCGTGACGATTAAAATGCCCTGAAAGTTTTCGGCTTTTAATTTGCCGACGATTTCGCGGATGATTCGGACGTTTTTGCCGAGCAGTTCGAGCCGCGAAACTTCCGCGTCGCTCGTCGCCACGCCCGCCGTGATGACGACAATCGAACTCGCCGCCGCGTCCTTGTAATTTCCGGCAGTAACTTTGACCGGCGGCTCCATCGGGACGGCGATTGCCTGCTGCAAATCCATCGCTTCGCCTTCGGCTTTTTTAGCGTCCGCGTCAATTAAAACAAGCTCACGGACGAGTTCGCTCTGAAGAAGCGCGAACGCGCTCGCCATTCCGACGTTGCCGCACCCGATGATGCAGACGCGGTTTTCGTGAACGGCGGGCGCCCCTGGTTTAATCATCTTTGCCGTTTTCTTTTCGTCTTTTTTACGCGCTTTATTTTCTTTGTTTTTTGTCGTTTTCTTGCTTTTTTCAGACATCTTTTATCCTTCTAAACAAGCCGCGTCGGTTCGCTCGGCGGTGGGTCTCCGGCGGGCGCGGGTGTCGGTACCGGTTCGCGCACCGGCGCGGTCGGCTCGTCGGTCGGCGGCAGCGGCGGTTCGTCGGTTTCCGGGTCATACGGCTGCGGCGGATTTTCGGGCGTGTCGTTATCGTCTGCGCCGGGTTCAAACGGCTGCGGCGGTTCGGTGTTCGGATTGCGTGTCGGCATAATAATTTCTCCTTTTTTCTATTGCTAAATTTTCCTTCAATCAGTCACTCAAAAAAAATCAAACTTTAGCGGCGCGTGAAGCAAAATCCGCGTGCTTTTTGACGAGCGCGGCGGTTAAATTTTCGAACGATTTGACGAATCCGGCGACGCCTTCTGCTTGCAGTTCATTCATCGCTTCGTCGAGATTGATTCCGGCTTTTTCGAGTTTTTTTATCGTCTCCCGCGCTTCGCCGAATCCCTGTTCGAGCGTCGCCGCCGTTTTGCCGTGGTCGCGGAAAGCGTCAACGGTCGCGGGCGGCATCGTGTCCACCGTGTCTTTGCCGATTAACGCTTCGACGTAATAAGTGTCGGGAAACGCCGGATTCTTTGTAGAAGTCGAAGCCCACAAAAGACG
>JALZOE010000017.1 GCA_030857325.1 Acidobacteriota bacterium | reverse complement strand
CGAATCGTTGCCGTCGGCGCGTTCGGGCGTCGCGCTCAAACCGAGACGAAACGGCGCAATCGCAAATTCAGCCGCGTATTTATAGCCTTCGGACGGCAGATGATGACATTCGTCGAAAATTATCAAACCGAATTGACTGCCGATGCGTTCCTGATGCCGAAATGCCGATGCGTAAGTCGTTACCGTAATCGCGCCGATTTCATAAAAACCGCCGCCGATTAAACCGATTTCCGCGTTAAAGGTCGAAAGCAGAAGGTCATACCACTGATTCATCAAATCGATTGTCGGCACGACGACGAGCGTTTGCCGCCCGCACATTTCAATCGCCATCACCGCCGCGTGAGTTTTGCCCGCGCCGGTCGGCAGAACAATCACGCCGCACCGCTCGTTTTGCCGCCACGCTTCGATTGAAGCGGTTTGATACGGGCGCGGCTCGACGCGGAATTTCGGCTTAAAGTCAAAGGCGGCGTATTTTTTCGCCGAATCTTCATAAGGCGTCTTTGCGCGAATAAATTCTTTAATAATTTCACGGTATTTATAAGCCGGAGAACGATATTGACGCGTCCGCGCGTCCCAGACAAAAGCCCGCGGAACAGCGGCGGCGGCGGCGTCAGTCCGGCTCGCGCCTTCCAGAATTAGTGTTCCCGATTCAAATCTGAGCTTGAAATCGGGCGGCGTTGAAAAAGTAATATTCATTGTTTACAAATTGTAAAATATAATAATACATTTTGCCGATTATTTTGCCGATTGTTAAATCATATAACTTATTGTTTAATCGTTCCTTATAGGTTTAATCGTTCCTTATAGGTTTAATTCCCCGTAGCTGTGCTACGGAATATACTGTAGGAATGAGCGAACTCATTCGGAAACAGCACAACGTCTCGATATTGCTTTATCACATCGTCTGTCCGGCAAAATATCGAAAGGCGATATTTACAAAAGATGTTGATGAGAAACTCAGAGAAATCTGTGAGGACATAGCACTTCGCTACGAGATTGAGTTTTTGGAAATCGGAACTGATTCTGACCACGTTCATTTCTTCGTGCAATCAGTTCCGATGTATAGTCCGAAAAAGATTGTGCAAATAATCAAATCGATTACGGCACGAGAAATATTCAAACAAATGCCGGAAGTGAAAAAACAGTTGTGGGGCGGACAATTTTGGTCGGACGGATATTTTGTCAGCACGGTCGGCGCGCACGCATCAGAAGAAGTGATAAAGCAATATGTCAAAAATCAAGGGGCGTCAAAAGTAAATATTCAACCCCGGCTGTTTTAAAACCGCGTCAGCTTGCTGCGCGGAAAATTTATTTAATTTTTATGAATTCTCTTAACAAAGAAACAATTCTTATCGTCAACGACGATGCCGAACAGCTTGAGACGACCGCTTTATATCTGAGGCGAGCCGGTTATCGCGTTTTAACGACTTCCGATATTCGTCAGGGATTTGAGACGGCGCGGCAAAAGCAGATTGATTTGATAATCGGCGACGCGATGCTGTTCGGCGGCGACGGCATCGAATTATGTCAATCGATTCGCGCCGACGAAGAACTTCGCGCTCTTCCGATTCTGCTCGTCGGCGAGTCGCCGGGAGATGTTGACCCGATGATTGAGAAATTGAAAATCGCCGCGGATGTTCATATCGAATCGCCAATCGAGCCGCTGCGTCTGGTTACGAAAGCCGCGCGCCTTATCGAACGCAAAAAAGTGGAAAATTTGTTCAGAGAAAGCGACAGTTACTTTCATTCGCTCATCGAAAATGTGTCCGACATTATTTCCATTCTCTCCGACGACGGAATCATTCTTTACGAAAGCCCGGCAATCGAACAAATTCTCGGTTATAAACCCGACGAACTAATCGGCACAAACGCCTTTGAACTCATTCATCCCGATGACCGCGAGCGGGTTTTTTCCCATTCTAAGAAAACCGTTAAACCCGAAGCGGGCAAAAGCCCCGAAAAACCGTTTCCCGCGGAATATCGCTATCAAACCAAAAAAGGTTCGTGGCGCATTTTGGAATCGACCGGCAAAATGATTAACGACCCGACCATAGGAACAGTCGTAATTATTAACTCGCGTGATGTTACCGAACAGCGAAAAGCCGAAAAGTCGCGCCGCCGGAGTGAGGAAAAATTTCGCAGGGTTCTGGAAAATTCGCGCGACGTTATTTATCAGCTTAATCTCAAGACCAAAAACTTTGACTATATCAGTCCGGCGACAAAGGAAATTTCCGGCTACAGCGCCGAAGAATTGATGGAAGGCGGATTTTCGTTCATAAATTCACTGGTGCATCCCGAAGACTGGAATTTTTTCAGAGAATATATTGACCGCATCCAAAACACGGCGGAAACCGACAACACGGATTACAGTATCGAATACCGCTTCAAAACCAAAGAAAAAGGATACCGCTGGCTGAGCGAAAACCGCACGGTCGTCCGCGACGAAAATCAGTCTCCGCTGGCTATCATCGCGACGGCGCGCGATATTACCGAACGCAGACAGACGGAACAAAACATTCGCTTTCAGGCGCATTTATTGAATACGGTCGAGCAAGCCGTTATTGCGACGAATGTTGACTGCGATGTGGTTTGCTGGAATCGTTTCGCTCAAAAACTATACGGCTGGACGCCCGAAGAAGCGAACGGGCGCGGTATTATAGAATTGACGACGCCGCATCCGTCGCGCGGGCAGGCGGAAGAAATTATGTCCCAACTGCGGGCGGGAAAAGGATGGACGGGAGAATTTGACGTTCAGAATCAAAACGGCGCGGTATTTCCGGCAATCGTTACCAATTCGCCGATTTTAGACGACAACGAAAATTTAATCGGCATCGTCGGAATTTCCAACGACATTTCCGAACGCAAGCTGGCGGAGAGAAAAATCAAAGAGAGCGAAGAACAATATCGCTTTCTGTCCGAAGCCGTGCCGCAGCAGGTTTGGTCGGCGCTGCCCGAAGGCTCGCTCGATTACGCTAATCGACGCTCTTTTGATTATTTCGGTTTTGAGGCGGAGCAGGGAAGGCGCGACGGCTGGCAGCAGTATGTTCACCCGGACGATTTGGCGGCGTGCGTCGAATGTTGGAATCGGTCGCTCGAAACAGGAGAACCGTATCAGGTCGAGTTTCGTCTGAAAAGGTCGGACGGCGAATATCAATGGCATCTCGGACGGGCGACGGCGATGCGGAATCAGGACGGCGAAATTATTAAATGGATTGGAATAAACACCAACATCGACGAATTAAAAAAGGCTGAAGCGGCATTACTCGAAGCTAACAAACGCGCCGTCGGCGAATACGAACGATTGCTCGACCGCATCGTAAAACTGTCCGAATCGTTCGGCACAGCCCGCGATTTACAAACAATTTACCGCGCGCTGCACGCTTTTGCCGTCGCTTCCTGTGCGTGTCCGGGTTTCGTCATCTCGCTTGACGACGCCGAACGAAACGCGCCGCGCGGTTTATATGTTTGACGGCGGCAGGGAAATCGATATTTCCGAAATTCCTCCGTCGAAAATGCCGAACGGCGCGAACGGCGCGAACAACGCCGCCGTTCGCATTATTATCGAGGACGAGTTTCAAATTACCGCGGCAAATCAGCCGGTTGTAAATTCCGGCGAAAACGCCGCGCTGCCGCCGTCGCGTCTGATTGTGCCGATGTCCTTAATGGGACGCGTTACCGGCGCGGTCGAAGTCCGTAACGCGCAGCCGTCGGCTTTTACGAGCGAACACGTTACCGCGCTGAAAATGGCTGCAAATCTGGCGGCGACCGCGATGGAAAATGTTTCTCTTTTTGAACAGGAACTGCGGACTGTCGAACAACTGAGACTCTCGCAGAAACTCGAATCGGTCGGAAGATTAGCCGGCGGCATCGCGCACGATTTTAACAATATGCTGACGGCAATCAACGGTTACAGCGAATTGACGCTGCGACGAATGGGCGGCGACAATCCTCTGCGCCAAAATATCGAAGAGATAAAAAAAGCGGGCGAGCGCTCCGCTTCTCTGACACATCAGCTTCTGGCTTTCAGCCGACAACAGGTTTTGCAGTCGAAAGTGATTGACCTCAACGAAATAATCGCCGACACGACGAAAATGCTCGACCGTTTAATCGGCGAAGACGTGCAGATGCAGACAATTCTCGATTCAAAGCTGGGAAATGTTTCGGGCGACGCCGGACAACTAACGCAGGTCATTATGAATCTCGCCGTCAACGCGCGCGACGCGATGCCGAAAGGCGGCAGTCTCATCATCAAAACGAGCAACGCGTATCTCGACAATGACTTCGCGGCGCGGTTTGTTCCGACAAAGCCCGGCTCATACGTTTTGCTGGCTGTAACCGACACCGGCATCGGAATTGAAAGCGAGCAGCGGGAACATATTTTCGAGCCTTTTTACACGACCAAAGAAGTCGGCAAAGTCACCGGCTTGGGACTATAGACGGTTTACGGGATTGTCAAACAGTCGGGCGGCTATATCTGGGTGGACAGCGAAGCGGGCAAAGGCGCGACGTTTAGAATTTATTTGCCTCGTATCGATTCGGAGATTAAATCGGAGGAAGACGACGCCGCTTCTAAATCCGTTCCGAAAGGTCTGGAAACCATTTTAATCGTCGAGGACGAAGATATGGTGCGGATGCTGACCAGACAAATGCTGGAAGAATGCGGCTACCGCGTCATCGAAGCGAGCGGCGGCGGCGAAGCTCTTTCAATAATTGAAAAACGAGAATGTGAAATTGACCTGGTGATAACCGACATCGTGATGCCGCAGATGAGCGGGCGCGAATTGGCGGAGAAACTAGCCGAAGTGTGCCCGCTGATGCGCGTGCTTTTTACTTCCGGCTACACGGACGACGAAATTATCCGGCACGATGTTATCAAAGAGAATACAAACTTTATTCAAAAACCGTTTACCTTCGACGTGCTTGCTCATAAAGTCAGAAAATCTTTAGACAACGAAAATTAACATTACCGGGATTTTCTCAATTTCGAGTAGTCGGAGCGCGGACATCCTGTCCGCAATGAGCGCAAAGCGCGAACAAACGTTTCGATAAAATGCAGAACTTAAGGTTTATTTGCGCCGTTTTGAACGCTCTAAAGCGTTGATTGCGTGCGCTCCCGGTGAGAAAGTCCCGTTAAATATACGTCGTAGTTGAAAAAATGAGGTAAACGATATAAAAGTGTTATGGAAAAGTTATGAGTGATACTCCGAAACAGATTGAGCGGGTCGATGTGTCGCTGGATGTCGTCTGGCACGGCACGGCGGGAAAATACGACGCCCGGATGTGCGAAATCAGTTTAGACGGTTGTTTCATTGACAGTATGGGACAGGAGATTCTGGGCGAGACGATTGATTTCAAGGTGCGTCTGCCGTCAGGTCACTGGGTAACGCTGCAAGGCGAAGTCGTTTATCAGGAATACCGATAGGTTTTGAAGTGCGCTTTACCGATTTAAGCGACGAGAATCGCAGATTGCTCGTCGAGCTTATCGCCGCGCACGGCGGAAAACAGGCGCAGCAAATCTTAAAGGAAGATGAGACGAAAGTTACCGCGCAAATTTCCCGGACGGGAAAACGCCGCGTGCTGGTGGCGGACGACGACGCGATGACTTTGCGGATGGTAACGGTAATTGCGGAAACGCAGGGTTACGAAGTAGTTTCGGCGGCGGACGGACGCGAAGCGTTCAGAATCCTGCAGCGGGATGCCGATTTCTGCGCGGCGATATTCGATATGATGATGCCGCATCTTCACGGAATGGACTTGATACATTATATGAAAACCGACGCGCGCCTCGCTCATATTCCGGTCGGAATGATAACCGCCGAACAGGACCCGAAAATCTGGGATGAAAGCGTGGCGGCGGGCGCCAGCGTATTTTTGCCGAAACCTTTTTCGCCGCCGCAGGTTCAAATGATGCTCCGTATGCTCGTCAGCAAAGGCGGTCTGTAAAACAATCTCTACCTGTAAATATATCCCGGAACGAACCGACCCCGTAGAAATTACTCAATTCTCGATTAAGTAACGGGACTGAATTATTTTATCTATAAATCAGTGTGTAAACACGCCCGGTAGTCGAGTGTGAAAAATACGCCTCGACTATCGGGCGGACTTTTGCGTTACGCGCGAATCAACTTTGAAAAATAATAACAAGCGTAAAATTTTTCGGTTTGTCGGGTCGGCTACATACGGGAGTTTTTGTTTGAGTTAGTCTGTTTATTAAGCCGTCGAATTAAAATTTAGTGTCTTTCCATAAATTACATTGATGGAGTGTTACTCGCACTGCCGAAATTCGACGGGCGGCTTTTATGCCGAACAAGGGGAACAAGGGGAAACGGGGATGGGCTTGACTCTGTTAAGCTCATCCTTATAATTTTCGATGCGACCAGAGGCGGAATCGCAAAAACCGGCGAGATAACGTTTTTAAGAATCCGACCGGCGAAATGAAACGAAAGTAAATTTAAGAATTGTCGAATTTACTGTTTGCAGATAAAAGCCGTCAATTGTTCTGTAAACTCCGTGTTCTCTGCGGCTGAATTTTAAGAATAAGGTGAAAATTATGGAAATGAATTATATCCGGCGCGGCGCGGGCAAACCGCTGCTGTTAATTCACGGCATCGGCGGAAGCTGGCGTTCGTGGCAGACGATTCTCGACAGCTTGGCTTTAGAGCGCGACGTTATCGCCGTTGATTTGCCGGGACACGGCGACACGCCGCCTTTGCCGAGTGAAACGACGATTGCTTCTTTGTCCGATGCCGTAACCGGATTTCTTGACGAAAACAATCTGACGGGCGTCGATGTCGTCGGCAGTTCGATGGGCGCGAGATTGGTTTTGGAATTAGCCCGACGCGGCAGCGTGGTCGGCGGCGTGGTTTCGCTCGACCCGGGCGGTTTTTGGCAGGGCTGGCAGATTCCGTTTTTTTATCATTCGATCAATTTATCAATCAAACTCGTCCGCGCCCTGCAGCCCGTAATGCCCGAGTTGACGAGCAATGTCGTCAGCCGTTCGATTTTGTTCGCGCAGTTTTCGGCGCGTCCGTGGCGGATTGCGCCGCAGGTTGCGCTTGACGAAATGCGCTCGTTTGCCGAATCGCCCGTTTTTGACGAGCTTCTTTACAATCTGGCTTACGGCGAAGAGCAGAAAGGCGCGCCTCGCGGTTCGATTCGACATCCGTTAATCATCGGTTGGGGACGGCGCGACCGCGTGTGTATGCCGAGCCAGTCGAAACTTGCGTTAGAGAAATTTCCCGACGCGCAGCTTTATCGGTTCGACCGCTGCGGGCATTTTCCGCAATGGGACGCGCCCGCCGAAACCGTCAGGTTGATTTTAGACGGCACGGCTCAAAATGAAATTACCGGAACAACCGGCATCACTGAAAATACGTCGGGAACGCAGGCGAGGCGGTTTGCGCTTTGAACAATAAAATATGTTGGAAAAAAAATCTTTACAAAATGAAATCGAGCCGGTCGCGGCGGGCGTTCGGCATCTGAAAATTCTTTTTGTCAATGCGTATTTTGTGGATACGCCGGAAAACGAATCCGGTTCGTGGGTTTTGGTTGATACCGGAATACCTTTGAGCGGCGGCAGAATCAAACGTTTTGCCGAAAAGATTTACGGCGAAGGCGCGCGCCCGTCGGCAATCGTTTTGACGCACGGGCATTTCGACCACGCGGGCGCGGCTCTCGAACTCGCCGCCGAATGGGAAGTGCCGATTTACGCTCATCACCTGGAAATGCCTTACTTGAACGGCAAATCGGATTACCCGCCGCAAGACCCGACCGTCGGCGGCGCGCTCGCGCAAATGTCGCGCCTTTTTCCACACGGCGGTTATGATTTCGGAACTCGCGTTTACGCGCTGCCGCAAAACGGCGAGGTTGAGGAAATGCGCGGCTGGCGCGTCGTTCACACGCCCGGACACACGGCGGGACACATCTCGCTGTTTCGAGAATCGGACCGAACTTTGCTCGCGGGCGACGCGCTGGCGACGATGAATCAGGATTCGTGGATTTCAAACTTAACGGAAGTAAAAGAATTTTGTCATCCGCCCGCGCCGTTCACGACCGATTGGACTGCGGCGCGGCGCTCGGTCGAAATTCTCGCCGAACTCGAACCGAACGCCGTCGCCGCCGGACACGGACAGCCGATGACAGGCGCGGGAACGGCGGAACAACTCAAAAATTTTGCGAAAAACTTCACCGCTCCGGCGCGCGGCAGATACGTCAATCAACCGGCGACGGCGGACGAAAACGGCATCGTCACGCTGCCGCCGCCGGTTTCAGACCCGGTGCGGCAGGCGCTGCTCGGCGCGGCGATTTTTGCGGGCGGCGCGGTCGTCTTCGGTTGGTTGAAACGACGGCGCGGCAACGTATCGGAAACTGCGTCTCGGCGGTAAAGTTTTTCTCGATTTTCATAACCGGCAGCGTGGGCTACAGTAACCAAAAGGTCAACCGATTTTAGTTTTTGTCGTTAATTTCAAAACTTTCCCGGTTTTGAATGAAAAAAAGGCTTCAATCTATCGTTTTACGGCTTGGCGGTTAAAGAATTTGTTTCAGCCGAACGCGAAATAACCGGCGATACGCGCGGCTGCGCCGGAACATATCCGGCGCCGTCGGTGTCCGCAGGCGCCGGATTATCAATTTTTAACTGTCTGGTTCGAGTCGTTTCGTCATCTTTGACGGTTACGTTATGCGATTGAAACGTGTTGCCGGTCGCACGTTGAAAATCGGCAATCGCTTTGTTTAAATCGGTCTGCGCCTGCAATTCACGCGCCCGCGCCGCGACTAATTCCTGCTGCCGCTGGAGAACGAGAAAAATAGTTGAAGTGCCGTTTTCAAACCGCCGCTGCTCGCTGGCGTAAAGCTGCTCGCCGGAAGAACGCGAAGCCGCCGCCGAAGCCAGACGCGCTTCGGCTGAACGCAGAGTCTGCAAAGAAGTCTGCACCTCGAATTTAATCTGCAGCGCGATTTGGTCGCGCTGCGCTTCGATGCGCGTTCCTTCGGCGAGCGAGCGTCCGAGATTGGCTTTTGCCGTGCGATTTCCGAACGGTAAATCGACGCGAACGCCAAGGCGAAAAGTCGGATAGTTAAAACCGACGATGTTTTGCAGCGATTGACCGTAACCGCCGATTAGATTATTCGGAATCGCGTTTCCGCCAGAGTCGGCAACGGGCAGCGGCGGTAAATTGTTCAGCGCGGACAAATCGTTGACGCGCTGAATTATCGGAGCGAAACTCGAAATTAAAGGGTTTGAGCCGGTCGTGATTGATGTTCCCGCCAGTCCCGCGCCGGTGAACGACGCGATTAAATCAATTTGCGGCTTTGTCCGGTCGCGGAAATAAAGCGCGTTGATTTCGTTAATTTCCTTACTTGTCTGCAGTTGAGCGAGTTCCGGTCGGGTCGTCATCGCCGCGCCTAACGCTTCTTCAAACGACGTGCGCGGAGCTTCGACATTGACCGGCGTCGTCGGCACAATCGCCCGCGCCCATAAATCGGCTTCGGCTTTCGGCAGAATCAATGTTTTCAGAGTGCTTTCGGCGCGTGTAACCTGTTCCTGCGCGGTGTAAACATTCTGCTCGAAATTCGTTACCTGCGTGTCGGCGGCGATAATGTCAATAGGCGCGAGCAGTCCTTCCTGAACCTGCCGCTGATTGCTTTCAACCTGAGTCCGCGCCTGTTTGACGGCATCAATCTGCACCTGCAAATTTCTGAGCGCGAACGTCAAATCCCAATAGGCGTTGATAACCTGCGTAATAGCGGCGATTGACTGCTGGCGAAACTGCGCGTCGGTCAGGCTTAGATTTTTTTTCGCAATTTCAATTCGCCGCCGGTTGTCGTCCGTGCGTCGCCCGCGAAATAAAGGCTGCGTATAGCTGAACGTCAGCGCGGACGGAAACTGCGGATTTAACGAAGTGAACGGATTATCGGTCGTCTGTCTGGCTGATGTAAAAGCCGATTGATACGAGCCGCCCGCGAACGGCGTAAAACCGTTTAAGCCGAGGTTGGCGTTAAAACCCGATGTCGTCGTCGAACCGTTTGCGCCGCCGAGCGAGGAAGCCGTCGGTATTTTACTGCGCTCATAATAGCTTTCCGTGAAAAAACGCGGGTCATAGACACCGCGCGCGGCGGTTAAATCAAACTCGGAAAGTCTGACATCAATCCGGGAAGCCTCAATATTATTATTGTTTTCGAGCGCCAGCGTGATGACTTCGTTAAGCGAGAGCGGCGTTTGCAGAGAAACGTCCACGCCGACGCGCTCCGCACTCGGAAGCGGTCTTGCCGGCGCTTCAAAATTCGGCTCAATCGCGGGCGGATTTGCCGGAAGCTGCGCGGGCGCGACGCCGGAAGTTCCGACATCTTGCCCGGCAGCCGTCGGCGCTGGCGCATTGCTTTGAATGCCAATCGGCGGTGCTGCGGTAACTCCGGTCGGCGGCGTTGTTCCGGGAATTTGTCCGGCAGGCACGTTCGGCTGCGTTAGCGGTTGATTCGGCGGCTGATTCGGCGGCAGCGTTACCGTTACGGGCGGTGTTGCGGACGGCACGGGCGTTTGCGGCGGCTGTGTCGGCGTTGTCTGTGCCGCCGCGCCTGCCGCAAACAGAAAACCGCAGGCGCAAGTTAAAATTAAGCGCGTTAAATACTTCTTCGGACTTTGCATAAAACTATTCACCTTGAGTTGATTCCGCATACTTTTCTTTCTTGTTTTTTCTTGAAAATGACGCCCGCGCATTTGTCCACGCGCCGGAAATTCTTTGCCCGACGCCGCCCGTAACTTTTGTGTAAGCGCCGCCGATATAACCCCAAGCCCGCGATTCTCCCAAATCTTCAAACAGCGAGTAAAAAACCGGCACGGCGAGCAGCGTTAAAAGCAGACAGAGCGATTGCCCGCCGACGACGAGAACGCCGATTGAACGGTTTGTTCCCGAACCCGGTCCGGTCGAAACGACGAGCGGCAGCATACCGGCGACGAGCGCGATCGTCGTCATCAAAATCGGGCGCAGGCGGTCGCGGTTCGCCTGAATAATCGCGTCGTAACGCGCCATTCCCGCGGCGCGCAAACCGTTGGTGTGGTCAATCTGCAAAATCGCATTTTTCTTGACCACGCCGAATAAAAGCAGTAATCCGAGCGCGGAAAATATATTGACGGTTTGCCCCATAACCAGCAGACTCAAAATGCCGAACGGAATCGAAAGCGGCAAAGTTAAAAGAATCGTAACCGGATGAATAAACGACTCGAACTGCGCCGCCAGCACGATATACATAAAAATAAACGACATCACAATGGCGAGCAGAAAGTAATAAGCGGATTTGGCAAGTTCCTTCGATTGTCCCGCCACGCCCGATGTATAACCGGGTTCGAGGTTTAATTCGGCGACGGCAGTATTCATCCGGTCGATAACAACCGACTGCGAACCGCCCGGACGGATGTTTGACGACAAAGTTACCTGCCGCTGGCGGTTCAGCCGGTCAATCGCCGACGGACCCGAACCCGGCGTGAATTTAACGACTTTATCGAGCGTTACCGTTCCGCCTTTTGAAGACGCGACGCTGATTTGCCGCAAGCCTTCCGCCGTCGTTCGATATTGACCGAGCGCGCGAAGACGAACATTATACTGGTCTGTGCCGACGTTAAACGTCGAAATCTCCTGTCCGGCGACCAGCGCGTTGAGCGCCTGCGCGACATCGCCAACGCGCACGCCTAAATCCGCCGCGCGCGCGCGGTCAACTTCGGCGCGCAACTCCGGTTTACCGACAACCAGCGACGTATCGGCGTCAACTACGTCTGGAATCGCTTTCATCTTTTCCAGCAAAGCCGCCGAATACCGCGACAATTTTTCCAAATCCGGTCCGCTCAGAAAAAATTGGACGGGCGCGTTGCGCTGACCGCCGCCGGAAATAGCGGCGACCGCCTGAACACTGGTGCGAAATTCCGGCGGGTAATTTTTCAAAAGCTCGCGGGCGCGAATCATCAGCTCGTCCTGCGATTGGGCGCGCTCGTCAATATCAGCCAGCTTAACGTAAACCGAGCCGGTGTTGACCGTCTGCTGCTGTCCGCCGCCGATGGTTGCGAGCGTGTCGGTTACGCCGGGCAGTCGGCGCACGTCGGCTGCAATGCGTTCGACGATTGTCGTCGTCGCCGGAAGCGTCGAACCTTCTTTGGTTCTGACGGAAATTTCAAACTGCGATTGGTCGTCAACCGGCAGAAAGTTTTTACCGACTAACATAAAAAGCGGAACGATGCTGACGACGACCAGCACGCACAGCGCGACAATCGCCCAGCGATGCGCCATCGACAGCTTGAGCAGCCACGTATAACTGCGGTCGATATAGCTGTACCAGCCGGATTCTTTGGATTCGTGAGCGTGATGTTCGGCTTCGACTGAATCCGCCGGAACATCGGCATTTAATACGGCGCTCTCCCGCGCTTCTTCGCTGCCGGCGGCGTCTTTCGGGTCTTGCCGCTTAATGAGCCGCGCCGCGAGCATCGGCGTTAAAGTAAACGAAACAAGCAGGGAGACGGCGATGGCGGCGGCGGCGGTCAAACCGAAACTCGACATAAAACGCCCGATAATTCCGCCCATAAACCCGACCGGAACAAACACGGCGAGAAGGCTAAAAGTCGTCGCCAGAACTGCCAGACCGATTTCGCGCGTGCCTTCAATCGCCGCCTGATACGGCGACATCCCTTTTTCTTCGATAAAGCGGAAAATGTTTTCCAGAACCACAATCGCGTCGTCGATAACGATGCCGACCATCAAAGTCAGCGCGAGCATCGTAATTTGATTAAGCGTGTAATCCATCGCATACATCACCGCGAAAGTTGCGATAATCGATGTCGGAATCGCAAGCGCGGCAATCACCGTTGCCCGAAAATTCCACAAAAAGACGAAGACGACGATGGCGGCAAGCAAACCGCCTAACAGGAGATGTTCCTCGATGGCGTCGAGCGAAGCCTTAATGAAAATTGACTGGTCGCCGATAACCTGCGTGCGAAAACCTTTCGGCAGTGTCGGCTGAATTTCCGCTAAACGCTGTTTTATCGCGTCGGCGACGGCAACCGTATTCTGCCCGGATTGTTTCTGAACGATAAGGGTTACGGCCGGCTGCCCGTTGAGGCGCGCCGCCGTGCGCGGTTCTTCGATAGTATCGGCGACTTTTCCGATGTCTCTGATTTTGACGGCAAAGCCGCCGCGCGTCGCAACTACAATCTCATTGAATTGCTCCGGGTCGGTAATGCGTCCCAATGTCCGCAGAGTCAGTTCGGTTCCGCCCTGATTGATTCTTCCGCCCGGAACTTCCAGATTTTGCTGACGGACGGCGTTTGACACATCGGTAAAAGTTACGCCGTATGCCTGCATTTTTTCCGGGTCGAGCAGAACCTGAATTTCGCGCGTTCCGCCGCCGACCATATTTACCTGTCCGACGCCGTTGATTGTTTCGATTCGTTTGACGACTTGTTTATCGGCAATTTCGGTTACTTCGCGCAGGGGAAGCGGTCCTGAAACAACTATTCGGAGTATCGGAGACGCGTCGGGGTCAATCTTCTGGATAACCGGCTGTTCAATCGTGTCGGGCAAATTGCCGATTATCAAGTTGATTTTGTCGCGGACTTCCTGCGCCGCGACATCGCCGTTTTTGTCGAGCGAAAATGTCGCAATGACAGTTGAAACGCCTTCGACCGAAGTCGAGCGCAATTCGTCAATTCCGCTGACGGTATTGACCGACGCTTCGATTTTATCGGAAACTTCGGTTTCGACTTCCGTCGGCGAAGCGCCCGGATTGATTGTCGTAATAACTACCGTCGGCAGGTCAATCTTCGGAAACAAATCGACGCCGAGCGAGAAGAAGGAAAATCCGCCGAGAACGACGAGCGATAAAATCAGCATCGTCGCAAAAACCGGACGCTTAACACAAATTTCAGCTAACCATTGCATAATCTTTTAAGTTCAAGGTTCAAAGTTCAAAGTTCAAGTTGTTTTGAATTTAATACTGCGTAAAAATTAATCCAAACCTCAAAAATTCAACTTGAATACGACTTTGAACTTTGAACCTTGAACTTTGAACTCACCGCTTTACCGCCTTACCGTTACGCCGTCAAAAAGTTGTTCGACGTTGCTGACGGCAACCGTTTCTTCCGGGTTGACGCCCGATATAATCTGAACCATTTCGCCTTCTTCGATTCCGGTCTGCACCTGCCGGTTGCGCGCCGTATCGCCTTCGATAACATAAACGCTCGCCGTGTTGGTCGTCGGGTCGGGCAGAATCGCCGAGCGCGGCACGAAAACGCTTTCGCCGCCGCCGGGCTGCAAAATGCGCGCGGTCGCAAACATATTCGGGCGCAGCAAATTTTCGGAATTATCGATTTGAGCTTCGACGATAACCGCCCGCGTGTCGGCGTCGAGCGACGGATTGATGTTGGTGATTTGTCCGGCAAACTGCCGGTCGGAGTAAGCGGCGACGCTGACGGAAACCGACATTCCGGGGCGAACTTGTCCGGCGCTCGCTTCGGGAAGCTGGATATTGACTTTAATCGGATTTGTGCGAACCAGCGTGGCGATTCTCGAAGCGGGCGTTACATATTCGCCGACGGCGGTCGGGCGTTCGCTGATAAATCCCGCAAGCGGCGCGCGGATAATCGTGTCGTTGACGGCTTTTTCCGCCAGAGCGGTTGCCGCCCGCGCGTTTTCCAAACCGGCTCGCGCCGCGCCGATTGTCTGATTGTTCTGTCTGGCGGTGTTGATGACGACTTCGGACTGCTGGCGCGTGGCGCTCGCCTGCGCCTGAACGGTGTTGACCTGCTCTCGGACGGCGTTGACCTGCGCTCGCGCGGATTCGGCTTGCGTCTGCTCCTGGTTATAGGCGATGCGCGAAACGTCGCCGGTGCGGAGCAGATTGGCGTATCGCCGGGCTGTATCTTCGGCAAGCCGCGCCTGCGCCTCGACATTTTTAATCTGCGCTTCGGCGCTGCGAATCTGAGCCAGCGCCGCTTCG
>JALZOE010000205.1 GCA_030857325.1 Acidobacteriota bacterium | reverse complement strand
GATGAAGCGCGACGCCGCCAATCATCTGCACGTCGAAATGGCGCATTCCGGTTACGCGCCTTGACGCTTCGCGCACGGTCGCAAACGCTTCGGGCAGAATTTCGTTTAAGATAACCTGCTCTTTTTTGCGGCGTTCTTCCTTGTCCGTAATTCCGTCGAGCGCGTTCGCAATCGTTTCCTTTAATTTAACGGTCTGCGCCTGCAAATCTTCGTCGGAGAGTTTTTCCAATGTCGGTTCGTAATCAGCGATTTGCCCGACAATCGGGCGAATCTTTTTCAGAAAAACGTCGCTGTTGCTGCCCAATACTTTTTTAAAAAATTTATCTACAATACTGTTGACTGCCATAAAATCCTCTTTTTGTGTTCAAAAGTCGCGTTTGTGAAAAGCGTGATTAAATAGATTGCACGTCTCCTTGACGAGCCGCAACTTGTGAACGGTAAATAATTAAAGTTTTGGCGAGACTGTGGAAAGTTTGCTTCTATTGCGTGAAAAAATCTTTCGCGTCGCCGCTTCATTTTGCGCTTCTTTGAGTGAGAAGCGCATCGAGCGAGCCGCGCGGCAGGCGAGTTACGATGAAAACTTGATTGTCCGCCAAAGTTACTTTCGTATTTTCGGCAACAATTTCCTTTACAGGTTTTGATATTGAAGCGAGTTGGTTTGCTAATGCAGAATTAAATAATTGAGCGTCCTGTTGACTATCAAAATCTACTTTAGATTGAAATTCAAACGACTTATTGCCGAAGGAAAATTTATACTCAATTCTCCGATTGTATTTACCAACGATGTTGAGTTCCGTCGTTTTTGCGGAAAACTTCTCGGCTATTTCAAACGAGGTTTTTACAAGTTCATAATTAACTTGATAATTAGTTATGTCGTCGCTGACATAAGACGCCAGCTTACCCGTTTCTTCATCGCACAACTGAAAATCTTCTATTTCATACTCGTTTTTTGCATTCCAATCAAAGTTTCCTTCTTTTGAGAGTTTATCCAACCTTTCAACAAGTTTAATTATCGACAAGATTAATGATTGATTTTCATCGGGATTTTTATCTAAATCATCTTTCCTTTCAACTTTATTTTTAAATTCAAATTTACTCGTCAAAGCCGCTTGCGCTAAAACGGGCGCGGGCGCGCCGACCAGCGCCAAGCCGAGATAGACTGAGAGCGTCGTCAGAAAAATTACCGAATTGTAGTTTTTGCGCATTGTCATTTAACCGTGTTCTGGTTTGCGTTTTGGCTGACGCCGTTGCCGTTGCTCGCCGGATTGTTCTTTTTTTCGGCGCGCTGTTTCAAACTCTGGTCTATTAAATCCTGACCCATCTGCTTCGGTATGGCAAAGTTAAGGACGAAGTTTTTGCCGTCGCTCGTTACTTTTGAATTATTGACGAGCGTTTTGCTGTTGTCGTCGAGTTTCGTAAAACCGTTGTTGTCGGCGAGAATCAGCGCCGAGAGCAGAGTGTTAAATCCGCTCGCCGTCGTTCTGGCTTTTTCCGGCGTTTTCTGGTCGGACAAAATAATGGCGGAAATCTTTTCATTGTCCTGCACGAGCGTAATACTTACCCGGTCGATTCCGTTATTTTTTAAGTGTCCGAGAATGCCGCTGTTGCCGACGGCTTCGAGCGCCAGTTTCGCAATGTCCGACATTTCCTTGTCGCCTTCGGCGCGGCTGAATTTCGATTTTTTCGGGTCGAATTTGCCGTCGGCGGTTATCGTCGCGTCCAGAACGACGAAAAACGGTTTTGTTAAATCGATTTGCTTTTTCTCTAATTTATCGTTCAGCGCGTCGCCCAAATCTTCAAACGGTTTTTTGTTGATTTCGACGCCCGCGACTTTTTCGCTTTTAATTTCTTCTTTGGGAGCTTCCGGTTTCGTCTCGTCTTTCGCTTTTCCGCCGGTATTCTCAGCCGTTTCCGCGCCGCCGAAATCCGGTAAATCCTTCGGCGATTCGTTGGGAATTCTCGGCTGTTTCGGAATGCGGATTCGCGGAGTTTTTCGCGTGCGCGGCGGCGTGTATGAATACGAAGGCGGCGGCGCGCTGTTTATCGAAGACGGCAAATCGCCGATGATCGGATTATCGTTGACGGGCGGCAAATTTGGTTGCGTCGCCAGCAAATCGGACGAGCCGATTGCGGGCGGCGCTTGATACGTCGGAAAATCGCCGAACGACGAACCGCCGAAACCGTCGTTTATCGCCGCCATCGGGTCTTGCGGCATCGCAAATTGTTCCGGGTTGGCGAGCGCGAAATAACCTTCCGGGTAATTAAGCGGCGGCGTGTCGCTGCTCACGTCGATATAAGTAATATCGGCGTCTTCGAGTTCGGTTTTCTGATATTCCTTGCTGACAAATTCGCTGTCCGTTCCGAGCAGCGCGCTTCCGGCGTAAACCGCATCCAAAACCTGACAAACGCTGCTGACAAAAGGACTTTCACAGCCCTTGACAGTCAAAAGATTCGTTTGTCCCAAAACCAAGACCGCAAATAAATTCAAAGCCGCCGACGCGCCGAGAATTTTATAAATGCGCGGCGAAAAGTTCCAGGTCTTTATCTCGTAACCTTCAAAAATTTCCTTTTCCTGTTCGTGCATACTTCTTTATTATAAAAACGTCTATAAATTCGTGTAAAAAATAATTGTAAATACTTATCGTCAAATATAGATGCGCTCCCGGTTTGAACCGTTGCGAATCATTTCGGATTTTAACACTTCCCGCCGACAATTGAAAGCAATAGACTTTGCCGAATGAAACCTTTAACATATGCCTTTTATGGCACGAATCCGCAAAGACAAAAACCGCCAAAAGGACAACGGCAAGAAAAATGTTCGCTCCGACATCAACCGTCGAACTGAACAAAGATTCAAACGAGAACTTGCGGGCGAAAGTTTCGTGCGGCGCGACGAAGCGAGATTTTCGCCCGCCGGCGAGCGCGCCGTCGAACGTCTTTTGCAAGGCATCGGAACGCCCGAACCCACGCCGATTGTGCCGGACAAATTTCAAATCGACGCCCTTGCCGCCATCGAAACACAGGACGTTCTCGTTACCGCGCCGACGGGCAGCGGAAAAACGTGGATTGCCCGCGAGGAAATCCGAAGACTTCTCGAACAAGGAAAACGCGCGTGGTATACGACGCCGCTCAAGGCTTTAACGAACTCGAAATTCGTCGAATTTTCCGAAGAATTCGGCGCTCCAAACGTCGGCATTCTGACCGGCGACCGCAAGATAAATTACGACGCGCCGCTGATTGTCGGCACAACCGAAATCTATCGCAACCAATTATTCGACGCGCTCCGAAGCGGCGAGCAGGTCAACACCGATTTTGTAATTTTAGACGAAGCGCATTATCTCGCCGACGAAGAACGCGGACACGTCTGGGAAGAAGCGATAATTTTATCGCCGCCGCGCATTCGTCTTCTTTTACTTTCGGCGACAATCGGCAACGCCGTCGAGTTTGCCGCGTGGATTGGCGAAGTTCGCGGCACGAACGTCCGCGTTATCAATCGCGCCGGAACGCGCCCGGTCGAACTGCGCGCCGCTTTCCTCGCGCCAAATACGCAATTGTTTCCTCTGTTTAGCGAAGACGGCAAAATGAACCGTGAAATCGAGCAGTTCGCGCAGGAAGAAAATCGTTTCGAGCGTAGAAGGCGTTACTAAATCGGAGGAAATCAGCCACGAATAACACAAATATCACGAATGGAAGAACAATAAAATAAAATTTAATTTGGCAGCTTTAAGAAAATAATTTGCGTTTTCTTATTTTAGTTTTTATTCGAGTTATTCGTGGCTAAAATCTTTTGCTTAAACCCTTTTATGAAATTCAAACTTCCCGAAATTCCGCCGCCGCGACTCGTTACCGCGCTTCGTTCATACAATTTATTGCCGGCGATTGTTTTTTTGCCGACGCGCCGCCGCTGCGATGAAGCCGCGTCCGAAGTCGCCGCCGACAAATCGCAGAAAATCGACACGGAAAAACAGAACGCGCGCAACGAAATTTATCAGCAATTTGCCGCGCTTTACCCGGAAATCAGAACGCATAAACATCGACGAATCGTGCTTCGTTCGGGAATCGCCGCGCATCACGCCGGGCATATTCCCGCGTGGAAACTGCTGGTCGAAAAGATGATGTCAAAAGGTTTGCTCAACGCGATTTTTGCGACTTCGACGGTTGCGGCTGGAGTCGATTTTCCGGCGCGCACCGTCGTTATCTCAAATGCCGACACGCGCGGCAACGACGGCTGGCGCTCTTTGCAGGCGAGCGAATTACAGCAGATGACCGGACGCGCCGGGCGACGCGGCAAGGATAAAGTCGGATTTGTAATTTTAGCGCCGTCAAATTTTCAAAATCCGCCGAAAATCGCACAGCTTTTGAAATCGCCGCCCGACGCTCTGCAAAGTAAATTCCGCGCAACTTACACGAGTCTTTTAAATCTACTCGACGCTTTCGGCGGATTTGCGCCGGTGCGCGATATTGCCGAAAAGAGTTTCGCGTTTCGTGAAACTCTGCAAGTCATTACAAAGTTAGAAAAGCAGAAAGAAAAAAGCGCTGAAAATCTGCAAAACAAATTAGAGAAAAGCGAATTCGGTTTTTCGATTGAAGATGTGCGCGGTTTTGAACGACTGACAAATGCCCGCCTTCGATTGCAGGAAAAAATACCGACTTCACGCGGTGAGATTCGCGCCGATTGGTTAAAAGAAACGGTCGTCGCGGGCAGAATCGTTTCACGCGGCAAAAGCGGCAGACGTTTTTTTCTGGTCGTCGGCGTTCACGGCGAAAAAGTTACGGCGATGGGCGAAGACGGGCAAGGAACTTCGTTCGCGCTGTCGCACGTCAACCGCGTTTACGAGAAAATTTATAAGATAACCACCGAAGCGTGGGAAGACGGCTTTTACGAAATCCACGAAGACAAAAATCCACCCATTGTTGAACCGCGCCGCTCGAACCGGCAGACGGACGAAGACGAAGCGATTGAAATTATCAATTCTTTAGTCGAAAAATTTCTGCCGGGAAATTCAAGCGAAGACCGCAAGCGGAGCGCGACGAGCTTTTTGTGGGAGATGTGGGATGACGCCGAATTTCTGGAAAAAACGACGCGAGACGTTGACACGTTAAAAAGTGAAATCTGGATTCCGTTCGAGCATCGCGCAAGAGTTCTGCATCATTTCGGCTATCTCGATTTTGCGAATGAAACGGTTACGGAGCGTGGAAAATGGCTGGCGGATTTGCGCGTCGACCGTCCTTTAATTGTCGGCGAAGCCTTGCGTTACGGGCTTTTTGAAAAGTATGAGCCGACGCAAATCGCCGGTTTGATGGCGGCGCTCGCGGCTGATTCGGACAGAAATTTCGGCGAGCTTTATTTGTCCGATAAACTTCTGGACGTTTTGACCGAAACCGAAAATATTATTTTCGATGTCTCGAACGTCGAATGGAAAAACGGCGTCGAACCCGCGCCGGATATGAATTTTTCCGCCGCCGCAACGTGCGAAGCGTGGGCGAACGGGATGGATTGGAACGATTTGGCTTACGAGACGAAAGCCGAAGAAGGCGATTTAATTCGCCTGTTGTCGCGCACCGGCGAAGCATTGATGCAGATTGCTCATCAAAAAGACGCTAATGCGAAGTCCGCTCAATTGGCGCGTGAAACGGCGGAACTTATTTTGCGCGAGCCGATTAGATAAT
>JALZOE010000204.1:2455-5710 GCA_030857325.1 Acidobacteriota bacterium | reverse complement strand
GTTTCCGCGTATGCTTTAC
Organism: Acidobacteriota bacterium; assembly: GCA_030857325.1. Taxonomy (GTDB): domain Bacteria; phylum Acidobacteriota; class Blastocatellia; order Pyrinomonadales; family Pyrinomonadaceae. The sequence goes on along the minus strand of JALZOE010000204.1, from coordinate 5,691 downwards.
CGTCTGAAACCGTAAAAAGCTGCATAAATATTAACGAGAAATTTTGTTTTATGAAAAAAATTACAGCGATTTTGCTGATTGTTTTCGGATTTTGTTCTTTTGTTTCCGCCGAAGAACCGATAAAAGATTTAAAGCCGACCGTGATTTTAATTTCGCTCGACGGTTTTCATCCGCGTTACCTGGAAAAATTTAAGCCGCCGGTTTTGAATAAACTCGCAAAGAAAGGCGTGCGGGCGAAATGGCTGATTCCGGCGTTTCCGACCAAGACTTTTCCGAATCATTACACGATTGCGACCGGACTTTACCCGGAACATCACGGGATAATCGAGAATAATATTTACGACGCCGAGTTTAACGCGCTGTTCGGTTTGAGCAGAACCGAAGAAGTGCAGAACGCGCGCTGGTGGCTGGGCGAACCGATTTGGGTTACGGCGGAGAAACAAGGTCAGAAAGCGGGCGCGTTTTTCTTTCCCGGCACGGAAGCACCGATTATGGGTGTTTTGCCGACGTTCTGGAAAAAATACGACGGGAAAATTCCGAACACCGAGCGCGTCGATACGATTTTATCGTGGCTCGATTTGCCGCAACAGGCGCGTCCGACCGTTTACACGCTTTATTTTTCCGACACGGACGATTCGGGACACGCTTTTTCGCCCGACTCGAAAGAACTGCGCGACGACGTTTTCAAAGTTGACGGCGAACTTGGGCGTTTAGTTGACGGTTTGAAGCGGCGTAAAATCGATAAAAAAGTAAATCTGATAATCGTCTCCGACCACGGAATGGCGACGGTTGACCAGCGCAGCGCCGTTTTTCTGGACGATGCTTTCGATTTGTCGAAAACCGAGCGGATTTTGTGGACGGGCGAGATTGTCCAGATTTTCCCGAAAGCGGGCGCGCAGCGGGAAATTATCGACAACCTGCAAAGCAAAATAAAACACGCTCAATGCTGGGAAAAGGCGAATATTCCAGCGCGGTTTCATTACAACGACAGCCCGCGCATCGCGCCCGTCGTCTGTTCGGCGGACGAAGGCTGGATTTTAACGAGTCGCGCCCGTTATGAAGACACGAAAAAGCGCGCGGATTTCGGACGTTTGCGCGGCGCTCACGGCTACGACAATCAACTCGAATCGATGCGCGCGACATTTATCGCGCGCGGCGGAGCGTTTCGGAAAGGCAAAGTCGTCGAACCGTTTGAAAACGTCGAGATTTATAATCTGATGTGCCGGATTTTAGGTTTGACGCCCGCGCCGAACGACGGAAACTTTGAAAGAGTGAAACATTTATTAAAAAAATAAAGTTTTACGAACGTCCGCCGGACTCTATTCGGCGTAAAGTCTTAAAACCGCGATTTGCGGCGGAACGCGGAAACGAACCGCCGGACCGCTCGTGCCGACGCCGGTTGTAACGAAAACGTGTTTGCCGTCAACTTCGCACAAGCCTTCCATAAATCTGGGGTCGTTGACAAAGGCAATCGCGCCGTAGAAAGGAAATTTGAACTGCCCGCCGTGCGTATGCCCGGAAAACATCAGCGCGATTTCATTCGGCGCTTTTAATAGTGAATCGGGGTTGTGCGTGAGGGCGATAATATTCTCCTTGACAGGAATTTCATCGAACGCGCCGACGGGAACGCGCCGGTTTTTCCAGTAATCTTCGATGCCCCAGAGATTTATGATTTCGCCGCTGACCTCAATTGTTTCGATTTCGTTTTCCAGAATCTTTATTCCCGCGTTTTCAAAACCGACGCGCACTTTTCGCTCGTCATACCACCAATCGTGATTACCGACGACGCCGTAAACGCCGTATTTCGCCCGGAAACCTTTCAGATTTTCGGCAATCGTGGCAGACGACATTTTTAAATCGCTGTCTTTTCCGCCTTTTTGCGAAACGTAATCGCCGAGCAGAACGATTAAATCGGGATTCCGCTCGTTTGTCAGCCGCACGATTTCCCTGATTTTTTCTTCCGTGATAAATTTAGCGCCGCCGTGAATGTCGGAAACGGCGACGACTTTAAAACCGTCGAGTTTCGCGCTCCAATTCGGAATTTTCAAATCTTCTTCGTGAACAATCAGTCGCGCCGGTTCGATACAAAAAGAATAGACGGCGACGATTGCCAGAATTATTAGTGCCGCGCCAAAGACGAAGGCGATTCTTTTAAATAACAATTGCATAATCAAAATGTTAAAGGATAATTTAACCGCAGATGAACCGGGATAAAATCAGATGAAGAAAATGATTCTTTCAATCGGGACGATTGGAAAATATATATTTTTACATTTCGCCTAAATCTTATCTGTATTATCTGTCTCAATCCGCGTTCATCTGCGGTTAAATTTTACAAAAACAGATGCACAGTTAATTGTTTATCTAACCGGAAAATATTCACGCCAGCGCGAATCGACAAGGCGAACAACGTCTTCGCGCGGCTCTAATTCCTTTGGATACCACGGTTTCATTCGGGCATCAATGACAATCGGCGCGGTATAGACGATGTGATTATTTTTAATCTCGACGTTTTTGGCGAAAACGTCAGTCGAAGGATTAAAGCGCGTCCACGTCGCCCACAAAAAGTTTTCGCTCTCACCGGCATATTCGATTCGGTCGTGGAGAACGACGATTTGAAAATCGTCGAACCTGCCGCATTTTGCAATTTTCTCGCCTAAATCGTTATCCGACGCGTAATCAGTAACTTCTAAAACCAGACAACCGCCGCAGAAAATTTCGGCTTGTTTAACGCCAATCGGCAATTCGCCCTGAAATTCACGTTTCAAATCGCGCACCGCGTCGCCGACGCCGACGAGCATCGCCTTTGAGCCGTGATTTATTTTGCCCGACGCGTAATCTAATGTGTCGAACGAAGTGCGGTCGAAAATAAAAAAATCGCTTTCCCAATTAACACGTGCCAAAATGTATTCAAACAACGATTTGAAATCGCGCAAATCCTGCGGCTTGTCGGTCAGCATTAAAAATTTCGTCAGCGATAATTGACCTTCGCCGAGAATGCGAAAACCCGCGCCCAACGCTTCGCGCGCGTATCTTTCCTTGACGACCGCCGCCGCGAGCGAGTGAAATCCGGTTTCGCCGTAGCTCCACAAATCGCGCACGGCGGGCATTATCAGCGGAAAAAGCGGCGACAGCAACTCCTGCAAATAATCGCCGATAAAAAAATCTTCCTGGCGCGGTTTGCCGACGACGGTTGCCGGATAAACGGCGTCTTTGCGGTGAAAAACGGCTTCGAC
>JALZOE010000204.1:0-2445 GCA_030857325.1 Acidobacteriota bacterium | reverse complement strand
AGTAATAACCGTAATGGTCGCCGAACGGACCTTCGGGGCGACGAGTGTGCGGCGGAACGCGCCCGCAAATAGCAAACTCGGCTTCGGCAATCAATCGGTGATGATTTTCGATTGGATTTTCGACGGTTTCGATTTTCCCGTCGGCTAAAACCGAAGCCAGAACGAGTTCGGGAACGTCTTCGGGCAGCGGCGCGATTGCCGACAAAATCATCGCGGGCGCACCGCCTAAAAATACCGTAACGGGCAGCGATTGATTCATCCGTTCGGCTTCCGCGTAATGAAAACCGCCGCCTTTGTGAATCTGCCAATGGATTCCCGTAGTTTCTTTATCGTGCCGCTGGATGCGATACATTCCGAGATTATGTTTTCCCGTCGTCGGACTTTCGGTATAGACGAGCGGCAATGTTACAAACGCGCCGCCGTCTTCCTGCCACGTCGTCAAAACGGGAAGCGCGTCGAGATTTGCCGGTTTGTCGCAAACTTCTAAAACCGGAGCGCGGCGAACTTTTTTTGTTCCGAGCTTCAACGCCGTAAAAGCCAAATCTCTGTAATTCCAAAGCTCCTTCGGCTTCGGCGGCAAAAGAACTTCGACCATCTCGACCGCTTTTTTGACGAGTTCCTGCGGCTTGCGCCCAAAGCCGAGTTCGATGCGTTTCGCCGTGCCGAACAGATTTGTAATTACCGGAAACGTCGAGCCTTTGACGCGTTTAAAGAGAAGCGCTTTTCCCTGTTCGTCAATCGTGCGGCGATGAATCTCCGCGATTTCCAGATACGGGTCAACTTCCGCTTCGATTTCGATTAATTCGTTTTCGCGTCGCAAAACTTCGATAAATGAACGCAGGTTTTTGTGCATATTTTCGTCTTCTCGATTTCTATTCAAACAAAGCCGTTATCGAGATACAAGTCGATAAATATTAGTTTCGCGCCGGAAATAAAAAAGGCGGAAACATTTTCGTTTCCGCCAGTGGGATAAAATTATGCCGGAATTAAGAAAACGCCGGTTTAATTCGCGTCGTTTCCGAACCTTTTCAAATCCAGATCGCCCGCTTTGACGACCTCGATTTTCACATCGGGAAAACGCTTTGCCAAATCGTCTTTGAATATCGAATAATCGCCGACGATTATAATATCGCCGCCGTTCAAACTTTCGCCGGCAAACTGCCGAATCTGCGCGTCGGAGACAGCCTGAACATTTTTCGTGTAATTATTAAGCTCGCTCGTCGGCAAACCGAAACTGTATAAATCGGCAACTGCCGCCGCCAAACCTTCGGTCGTTTCCAGATTGCGCCCGAAACCGCCGGTCAAAACCGATTTGCGCGGGTTCAGTTCCACATCGGCAATCGCGCCTTCGGTCAATCGTTTGACTTCGGCTAAAACGAGTTCGGCAACCTGCGCCGCCGATTCGTTTTTGGTCTGTGTGCGCGTCGCAAAATTCGTGTGGTAAAATCTCCAAGCGAAACCGCTGCCCGCGCCGTAACTTAACCCACGCTTAATGCGAATTTCCTGATTAAGACGCGAAGAATATCCGCCGCCGAGAATGGAATTCAGAACAAGTCCGGGGAAATACGCTGTGCTTGTTTCGCCGACATTTTTTTTATCATTCCAAACTATTCGCCCGCCCGCTTGCGCATTCTTTGTAAACGCAACAGCGGCTTGTCCCGAATTGGGCAAATCGACCACTAGAACTCGCTTCAGCAATGGCTGTCGCATTTCGCTTTGTCTCCTTTCTTTAACCGATTCGGCAGATTCCGTAATCGTCGTTATCGTGTCTTGCATTTGGGAAGATTCCGTCTGGACGACCGCATTTCTCATTCTTCCAAAAAATTTTTGAGCAAGCGCGTTTGCTTTGACAGCCGTAATATCGCCGGTGAAAATTAAAACGGCATTCTGCGGCTCGAAATTTTCTTTATGGAAATTTACAACGTCATCGCGCTTGATTGATTTAAGGCTTTCGGGTGTTCCGCCCGCCGGATGTTCGTTAAAACTATACAGGCTGGCAACGTAATTTGCCAAAAATCCGGGCTGTTTCAAGTTATAATTCAAACCGTCGAGTGTTTGCGTTCTGAGCAAGTCGATTTCTTCCTGTCTAAACAACGGATTCAAAACAACATCCGACATAATCACCATCGCCGCATCGAGTTTGTCAACCATAACGTTGACGACGACAACCGAATTATTCCAGCTTGCGCCCGTGTTTATCGAGCCGCCCAGAAATTCCATTTGTTCGGCGATTTGCGTTGCCGTGCGCGTTTTCGTTCCTTTCGTTAAAAGCGAAGCGGTCATATTCGCCAGTCCCGCTTTTTCGGCGTCTTCTGTTTCAGCGCCGCTTTTAACGAGCAGTTGAACGGTTGCGAGCGGCACGTTTCGGCGTTCGACAACCGCGACGGTCAAGCCGTTCGACAATTTTCTTTCCTTAACGGCGGGAATGTCGACCGACTTCGGCGC
>JALZOE010000203.1 GCA_030857325.1 Acidobacteriota bacterium | reverse complement strand
TGTCTGAACAGCAGCGGCAAATATCGAAAAACTCGGATTGGTACGACGCGAAACTCGTCGCCGACAAACCTTCGCGTCTGAGCGCGGTCATTTTCTTTTCGCTTCTCGCGGGCGGCATTCTCGCCGTTATCGTTTTCGGCGCGGCTGACGTGTGGGCTCTCGGATTGATGTCGCTGCTCGTCGGCGCGATTGTCGTTTTATGGCTGGTGGATTCGTGGCGGAACGAAGTGTTTTTTTTTAACACCAATCCGATGCAAATTTCTCTGCTCGGTTTGGTTCTTATCGGCTTGATTCAGCTTCTGCCGCTCGGCAACTCCGCTGTTTCAACTGATTTGCTCGGCGTTCCGGCGGTCAACACGCTTTCGCTGGCGCCTTATTTGACGCGTTTCGCGATTGTTCAGCTTGTCGTCTATCTGGTTTTTTTCGCCGCCGCGCTGACTTTTATCAACAATCAGAAACGCCTTAGAAAAGCGGTTGTAACCGTTATAATTTTCGGCGCGCTGATGGCGTTTTTCGGTATCCTGCAAAGACTCGCCAATGTCGATGGAATTTACGGTGCGCGCAAGACATCGGAAGCGGTAACATTCGCCTCCTACGTCAATCAAAATCATTTCGCCGCTTTGATGGAAATGACAATTGGTTTGACGCTGGCGCTTTTATTCGGAAACGCGACGAACAAAGATAAACGGATTTTTTTGATTGCCGCGGCTGCCGTGATGGGAATCGCGATTGTATTTACCGGCTCGCGCGGCGGACTTGTGAGCCTGCTCGCCGTTTTGGGGTTTATCGTGGCGGCGAATTTGCTGAAAAGACAAGACGACGGCGAGAATGTTTCCGAGGACGGCGAAAAACGGTCAAATTTCCGGCGCAACCTCGCTTATATAGTCGGCGGTTTGACGGTGATTTTCGGCTTGTTCGGAGCGGCTATTATGCTCGGCGCCGACGAGTCGCTGATACGCGGCGTCGGCTTGACGGCAAACGAACAGGATGTCAGCCACGGCAGAACCCATTTCTGGAATACGGCATTAAAGATTATTTCCGATTACCCGATTTTGGGAACCGGACTCGATTCGTTCGGCGTAACCTTTACGCGCTACGACACGTGGAACGGAATTTGGCGAGTCGAGCAGGCGCATAATGATTACCTGCAAATTTTGGCGGACGCCGGAATTTTAGGATTCATCTGCGTTCTGTCATTTATATTTCTGCTCTTTAAGCAAAGCCTGCGGATTATCGGGAAAACTTCGGACAATTTCCGCCGCAGCACTGCCATCGGAGGGCTGGCTGGTTGTTTCGGCATTATCGTTTACAGTTTCTTCGATTTTCCGCTGCGCACGCCCGCCAACGGTTACTTTTTTTTGCTCTTCGCGGTTCTGGCGACGGCGACAATCAACTACCCGAAACTTTATCGAAAAAGGAAATAAAGGAATCGCCGGTCGGCGGTATTCTTCAGTCGGAGCGCGGGCATCTTGCCGGCAATGAACGTTTTAGAGCGTTCAAAAAATTTAAGTAAACTCAATGCCGCATTTATAATCGAAACTCTTGTTCGCGCTTTCGGTGCGGAAAGTTTTTTTTATTCTCCGACGACTCTGACGAATCCTTTATCGAAAATCAGGCGCATCACCCACGGTTTTGTTAAATCGTCGTTAAACTCGATTTTTCTTAACACTCCGCCGAGAAAAGTTTTGTTTTCGGCAAATTCTCCGGTCGCGACTTTTTCGTCAAACAAAACATAATCGAACGAATGAATTTCCGTTCCGTTTTTGCCGGTCGCCGTCGTTCGCAAGGCTCTGCCGTTGTCTTTGACCGCGCAGATATAGTTAAAAACTTTTCGGCAGTCGCCTAAAAAACGGCGCGCGGGAAGAACAAACTCTCTGCCCGCGAAAGTCGCCGCAGTTTTTCTCAATTCGGCGCGAACCGCTTTTTCGCCGCCTGCATTTTTCGTCGCCGACAGCGCGAGAATTTTTCCTGCCAGCGAGTAAAGATAAAGATAGCGAAGCTGAGCAAGCTGTTTTTTTTCGTTTTCGATTGGCAGGCGATTTATAAACCGCGACGAAAGCGAAGCGCTTTTGTCCCAATCTTCAGCCGTCAGCGAAACGGCTAAACTTTTCCAATCGACGGCAGAAATTTCGTCCGTCGGCTGAACCTGAACCGGTTTCGGTTTGACCGCGGACGGCTTTAATGTTTTGGTCGCGGTCGATGTTTTGGCTTCAGGCTGTTTTGCGCCGCTCACTTTCGTCGTTTGTTTTGATTTGTCGGTTTTAACCGGAGCGGATTTCAAACCGCTTGTTTTAATCGGCGTTTGTTTTGATTTATCAATCTTGACTTGAGTTTGTTTCGATTTGTTAATTGCCGTCTGCGCCTGTTTCGGATTAGCTGGTTTAACCGGCGATACTTTCGATTTAACCGGCGGCGCGGGTTTTTTTTCGGATTTTTGCCCGAAACACAACACCGCCGAAAAGCAGAATAAAATTGTCAGAAAACCGATTCTCTTCATAAAATTTAACGCACCCTGACGAGAATTTCCTTTTTTCCGCACGGCGCTTCAAACGTTATGATGTAAACGCCGACACGTCCGCTGACGGATTTGACGATAAAAAACGCGCGGTTCGAGCTTGCGCCGATTTCCGGCTCGAAAACCGCTTCGACATCTTTTAAGCTGCTCGCCGATGCCTTAATTTCTCCGATGTCGCCCGTGCCGTTTTCAAATCCGACAAGAACACCCAAATTTCCGCCGTTCCTTAAAATCGAAACGTATTCCTGGCTGGTAATTATTTTGCACGGCGAAGTTTTCGCCGCTTCGTTATTCGCCGCGGTTGTTCGCGGTTTGACGAGCGGTTCGGCTCTGGGAACGGTAATGATAATCGGCTCGAAAAGCGGTTTTTGCGTTTTGTCGGTGTCATTTTTAATTGATTGTTTTTTCGCCGTCTCCGGCTGTTTCGATTCGGTTGGCGCGGTCGTTTCGGTTGCAGTTGTATTTTCCGGCATTGATTGCGGCGGATCTTTTTCGAGCGGCGGCGATACTGCGGGCGACACTGATACTGCGGGCGGTGCTTTTGTTTCTGCGACCGATTTTCGTATTGGCGACACTTTTGTTTCTGCGACCGATTTTCGTATCTCGGCAACTTTCGGCGCGGGTTCGGGATTTGGAATTTGTTTCTTAGTGGTTTGCGCGGCGGCGACGGCGGTTTGAATCGGGAAATTGGAAGCGGTCGATTCGGGTTTTGCTCCGATTTTCGCGTCGAGACCGTCGAGGCTGCCGTTAAGTTCCCTGTAAAGCCCTTCGATGATAATGCGTTTCGCCGCGTCGGGCGCGTCAACCGCGTAACCTTTCAGATAGGCGTCGAGCGCTTCTTTCGGTTTGTCGTCGCTTTGCAGCGCCGCGCCGAGACGCCAAAAACTCGAACGCCACCACGCGCTTTTTTCAGGCAAAATACTGACGGCGCGTTTTAATCGAACCGTCGCTTCGCCCGGTTTATTGTCCTGATAAAGCGCCCAGCCGTAAATTTCCTCGATTCTGCCGCGCAGAATATTCGACAGCGTTTGGCGCGGAACTTCCGGCACGATGACGATTTCGTTTCTCGACGCGGCAATCGAGCGGCTTTCAAAAAGCTCGTCTGCCAGAACCGCCAAAGTCGCGCCCGGAACATTCAGCGCGGCATCGACTCCGCCGATTGACGCCTGCATCAGTTCGGGAACTTTCGGCAACGCTTTCTTTTTTTCCAAAAGCCGGCCGGCGGCGAAAATCCGGCGATGCAGTTTCATTTTGTCGGAGCCTTCGATAAATTTATCGGCGGCGTCTGAAATTTCCGCGTCGCTCGCGGCGGGCGATTCGAGTTTTTGATGAAATTCGAGCAGCGATTTTAATTTTTGAGAATTTTCGGGACTGTCAGCCGCCGCGGGCGCGAAAATGCTGGCGCGCCGTTCAAAGGCGAGCAGTTCGGTAAAGGTTTTCGCCTGTTTTTCGACTCTGCCGCCGAGTCTCGTGATAATCGAATCGTCTTTGACCCTAAAACTTTTCGCCAGCTCCTGCGCCGCTTCACGATAGAATCCGGCGGCGGCGCGAACCGCTGCCAATTCATAATCGAGCGTCGGAAAATTTCCGTAACCGCGCGCCGCCAGCAGCGCCCGTTCGGCTTCGGTAAAACGATTTTCCTGTAAAAAACCGCGAGCTAAGGCAATGTAAGCCCAGACATAACGCGGTTCGACGGCGAGCGCCTTTTGAGCGAGTTCGACGGCTTTGGCGGGGTTGTTATGCGCCGCGTGCCAGTAGGACGCGCCGACCAGAAGAAGTAAATTATTCGGATTCTCCGCCAGCGCTTTCGCCGTTTCCGCTTCGGCTTCCGCTTTTTTCCCGGCGTCAAAGAGCGAGAGAATCAAGCCGGTTTGCGCGGCTTTATCGTCCGGGGTTTTTTCCAGAATTTGGCGGTAGAGCGCAACCGCTTCGTCGGATTTTCCGTTCGCCCGCTGCATTTCCGCCAGGCTGCGCCTTGAAACAATCGAACCGGCGTCAAGTTCGAGCGCCTTCGAGTAAGCATTTGCCGCTTCTTCCAAATTAAAATTCAGGCGATTGGCGATTCCCATCGTTTGATAGGCGGCGGGCAGATTCGGTTCGAGCGCGACGGCTTTAGCGGCAAGTCTTTCAGCTTGGTCGGCGTTTTCAACCGCTAAATAAAAAGTCGCTAATCCGAGCAATTGTCTGGCATTGCCTTCAACCTTTTTTTCGATTAAGAAAGCGGTTTGCGCTGCCGCTTCGCGCTGATTTTGAGAAAAAAGATTGCCGGGAATTTGCAGAATTATTTCGGTGAAAAGTTTATCGCTGACCGGCGCGGGCGCGTCCGTAATCGCGAGTTTGAACGCTCCAATCGCGCCCGCCGCGTCGCCCGCGCGGAGTTTTTCGTCGGCAAATTGAGCGCGCGCCGCGGCGATTAACTCAAGGGCGCGCAATCTTTCGGTCGAAGCGGGAAAATTTTTGACGAATTTCTGCAGCTCGCCGATTTTATCCGCCGCTTTGGTTTGTCCGGCGGCTTTTTCAAATTCTTCCCTTTCACCGCCGACGGTTGCTTTCGGTGAATTTGACGATTTAGCGGACGCGCCCGTTTTTTTTATTCGTCCCGGCTTTTGTCCAAAAGAAGCAACCGAAAATACGAGCAGAAAAAATAAAATTGTAAAATTTCTCATAAATGATTTGTAAACCGCCAATGAATGATTTTAACCGGCTCACATTAAACGATTAACGATTTATTAAATTATCTGAAAATAATATCACGAAATTGCATTTCCCGAACGGCGGTTTTATGCTCAAAGCTATGAACGAACCGGACGAAGTTTGGGCGCGAAAGCTCGACGAAGCGCTCGACAAGGCAAAAGCTGCGGGTCGCGGCGACGTTGCCGAATATCTTCTGCTTAAAAAAGAAAACGACGCGATTCGCCGCGTGAGTGTCGATTGGTTGCTCGATTCGGCGACGGCAATCGCCGCCGAAGCCAACCGGCGGAACGCGCGCATCACGATTGAAAATAAAAATCCGCATAATTTCGCCGTCGGACACGCCAATTTAGTCGGCTCGCGCCTGATTTTGCATCAGGGCGTAAGATGTCTGACAATCGAAGCGGGTTGGACGCGCCAGCCGCAGGACGGATTTATGCGCGGCGGCGCGCTTGCCTGCGCCCGCGTTTCGCACTTCGGAATGAGCGGGAACGACGAAGAATTGCTGCTC
>JALZOE010000202.1 GCA_030857325.1 Acidobacteriota bacterium | reverse complement strand
TTTGCCGGTTGTAACCGTTTCGGGACATGACGAAATCAAAGGCGTTACCAATGTCGTTCTAAATCATCAAACGGCGGCGGAACTCGGCATCAAACATCTTTTCTCGCTCGGTCACCGGCAGATTGCTTTTATCAAAGGGCAGCATTTCAGCTCCGATTCGCAGGTGCGCTGGGAAACAATTATGCAGGCGGCAAAACGGCGCGGAATCAAAATTGACGACGATTTGACTGTTCAGCTCGAAGGCGATATGCCGTCGCCCGAAATCGGTTATATCGCCGCCAAAAAAATTCTTGCTAAAAAAAAGAAATTCACCGCCCTTTTCGCATTCAATGATATTTCGGCAATCGGCGCGATTCGCGCATTGCAGGAAGCGAATTTACAAGTTCCCAAAGATGTTTCGGTGCTTGGGTTTGACGACATTTACGCAGCCGCCTTTCACAATCCGGCGTTGACGACGATTAAGCAGCCGCTGTTTGAAATGGGAACTTTAGCCGCCCAAACTCTTTTGCTTAAACTCGCCGGAGCGGACGGGCATTTTGCCGAAACTCTGACCGTCGAGCCGAAACTCGTCGTCCGCGAATCAACCGCCGAAGCCAGCCGGTAAATAAAGTTAATGTAAAGTTAGTATGACGCTCGACGAACAGGAAATGCCCGCCGAAAATGAAAACAGGTTCGTCCGGCTTTTTTTGTATTTGAGTTTTATTTTAGTCGGAATCGTTAATACTTTTCTCGGTCCGACGCTGCCGTTTCTCTACGACAAATGGCATTTAAACGACGTTCAAGCCGGATATTTGCTGGCGGCGCAGAGTCTGGGCGGATTGCTCGGCGCGCTGACCGCTTCATTTTTGTTTGCGAAATTGAGCGCAAGACGGATTTTTTTCGTCGGTTACGTTTTTATCGTCGTTTCGCTGCTCGGCTTAAACGGCGGCGTTTGGCAAATCGGTCTTTTTTCTTCGTTTTTAAGCGGCATCGCTTTGGGTCTAATTATTCCGACAACTACTTTAATCGTGTCGCAAACCGCCGGAGAAAATCGCGCCGCCGCGATAAATATTCTTAATTTTTTCTGGGCGCTGGGCGCGGTTTCCAGCCCTTTGCTGTTTTTCGCTCTAAGTTCGCCAAGCCAGCTAAATTATTTGTTTATCGCAATCGCATTTGTCGCCGCGTGTTTTTCGGCATTTTCGTTCAAGCTGAAAAACATTCGGATTGCTTCAAGCGAAGAAAAAACCGCCGCGAGCGGACGCGAGAAATTAACCGTTTTGTTTTCGGCGTGGTTATTCGTCGTCACTGTTTTTCTGCAAATCGGCGTTGAAGCCTCGCTCGGCGGCTGGCTCCCGACTTTCGCCAAACGGATAACTTCCTCCGATTGGTGGATGCTAGTTCCGACTTTTTATTGGACCGGATTTTTATTAAGCCGTCTGCTCTCGGCATTTTATTTGCGGTTGATCGGTGAAAAGCCGGCGATTTTGTTCGGATTGCTGCTCGCCCTCGTCGGACAGTTGTTTTTTCTTTTAACCATTGAAATAAATATCGCCGCCGCTGGGGCTTTTTTAGTCGGATTCGGGACCGCGCCGATTTTTCCGACGACAATTGCCGTTCTTTCCGGCAAATTCGAGAAAAAAGCCCCGGAACTTCTCAGCTATATGTTTCTGCTGGCGGGACTCAGCGGAATGACATTTTCCTGGCTCATCGGTTACGCCGCTTCGCTAACCGGCGAGCTGAAATTCGCTTTGTTCATTCCATTAATCTGCAGTTTGATATTGTTTGCGCTGCATTTATCTTTATTAAAAAAACGCCGTGCTTAATCGCCCGAATTTTATTTTTTCCGCAGTTTTCCACAATTTAAAGAAATTCTATATAAATTTTTGATAGTGTTTTGTAAGTTATGCTTTCACCGCCGTATTTTTTTCAAATGCGTTCGGCGTTTTATAACCCAAAGCCGAATGTAGATATTGCTCATTGAAGTATTCGACAAACTTTTTCATTTTCGACTGCCAGTTCTTCAACCGATGCCCGTTCGCGCAGCCAACAAAGTTTTTCCTTAATGGTGTGAAACCGGTATTACTTGTAACAAAAGCAATTTGCAGGCAAGAAGAACGGGTGAGAGAAAGTAGAAACTTTCTCTCACCCGTTCTTCAGATAACGTCGGTTATGGTTTGAGTTAGAAGGAGCGTAATCCGGCAACCGGAAAGTCGCCCGGCTGACCGAATTGGACGCCTGTAAAGGTGTCGAAACCGGGGCTGTTAAGCAAATAGAAGCTGCTGTTTGACGAGCGGTAAATGGCGATGTCCTGTTTGCCGTCGCCGTTGTAGTCGCCGCAAATCGGACGGTCGGTTACCGACGCGAGCGATGTTAATCCAAATTGACGGATAACCGTTCCGCCGCCGCCGTTTTCTCTGATAAACCAAGTGCCGTTCGTGCCGCCTTGAAAAGCGCGGTAAACGGCGAAATCGGCGCGGCGGTCGCCGAGATAGTCGCCGACAACGTAGAAATCCGTGTCGAACTCGCCCCACTGCGCCGTCAGAATAAGCGCGCCCGTATTGGCGTCGCCGACAAAATAAGTGTCTCCGCCGTTCGGGTTGCTGCGAATCACGGTTAAATCGGCGCGCCCGTCGCCGTTGTAATCGGCTCCGGCAATCGGATAATCGCCCCTTCCGTTGTCGGCTGTAAAACCGGGCAAACCGAAATTGACGACTCCGACCGTGCCGTTACTGCTTCGCAGGAAAAACCACGTCAGGTTTGCGCCGCCGTCTCGAACAACCGTCAAATCGTCTCTGCCGTCGCCGTCATAATCGGCTTCACGACCCGTAACATCGGTTGGCAAACCGAACTGAATGCCTTGAAACGAGTTTGCCGTCGTCGAGCTTGACGGGCGGATAAAATAGGTTGCCGCCGACGGGCGATAAACGCCGATGTCGGCGCGGTTGTCGGCGTCATAATATCCGGGAGTTATGTTGTCGGTGTTTGAAAGACCGAAAAAAACGGTCTGTCCGCCGCCGCCCTGCGCGCCGCCGTTATTTAAAATCCGAAATACGATATTTGTTGCTAAGTCTCCATTAGCGGAGTCTCTATTAGCGGGAGCTCTATTAGTCGTAGCGAACGACGTTCGCCCGCTGCCGCTAAAGTCGAAACAAGGTTTGGGCGCCGGCAGCGTTTGCGCCGCCGCTGTCAGCGATGCGAAACACGCAATCGCTAATAAATAAGCCGTTTGGATAAGCCGCTTCGCGCGAAGATTTTGGGTTGTCGTAATAAACATTTCTCGATTTTCTCCTTAATTCTTTTCCCTGACGGTTGTCGGAACCGCCTTAAGTTAAAGTAATATACTTCGGCGAGCAGTAATTCTCGTGCCGCTAAACCGATGCCGGGCAAGTGCATAAAGCGAAGCATTAGCTTGCGTCCTTTCGGCGGGACTAATGCTTTACCGAAGTAATTATCAGCCCGACGCGTTATTTATTTTTCCTTTCAGCGTCTGTGTTGTCGGTGCCTTCACTTTTTAAGGGAATGACGCCGCCGCGCCCGCGATTAAAGCGGACAAACGGCGACAGATTGCGCAGCACCTGGTCAGCCGTCAACGGCTCGTCAAAGGCTTCGCTGACGGTTGTCGCCGGCAGACCGGTCAGCGCGACCAAATCAATTCCGCCTTGCACCGTATTTTCTTCGCCGTCATAGACGCCTTGAAAGATTGCCGGTATATTGCCGCGCTGGTTTAATACAATCCAGCCTTTTAGTCCGGCAATGCGCCGCAATTCGGATGCGTGGCGGGCTTCGGTCGAATGAAAGCGCAGCGCGGTCGTCAAAACAAAATCGTCCGACATCACGTTCGGCGCTTGTCCTTTAATGGCGCGCACGCCGTTATCCTCAAAGGTGCGACCGATATTTACAAACGATTGAAAGCTGCTGAATACGTCAGGAACCGCGCCTCTGGCTGTAAAATCGAACGACGGCTTCGGAACCGCGTTACGCCCCAAAAGCGTCAGCAAAAATTCGCGGTGTCCGACTTCGTTCAGGAGAACGCGCACAAAGACCTGGCGCAGATCGTTCGGTATCAGACCGGGCGTGTTCAAACCGGTGCTGTAGAATGCGGTTTCGAGAAACTCGGCGGTGAGCGCCAGGTTTAACGCCGCGACGATTTGCGGCGGCAGCGGCAGATTGAGCGGCGTCCGTCCGTTCGCCGGGTTGAATAATTCGTCGTTGATGGTTTGCTGCTGTTGCGAAGCGGCGGCGCTTGTCAGATAGCGCGAATCAAGAAACGCTTCGGGGTGTTCGCTCAAATTTTCGACGAGAGCCGAATTAACTTTATCAAATATGGTTTCCATTTTATTTTTTTTCTCCTCTTTAGACGACGATGACCCGCGGCAGACCGCTGGCGTTAATGGTTACTCCTCTCGGTACATACGGGCTGACAAGCGTCAAAACTTCCAGCGGGTCGAGCACGAAATCTTCCGTGTGCGGTCCGAAATATCCGGTGCGCGGAATTCTCAAATCGCGGATGGCGGCGGCGTGCCGACCTTCGACCGAAACGATTTTTCCGGCAAGCACCAGAATGTCCGGGCTGACGATTGCCTGTCCCGCGCCGTTGTAAGCCGCGACCCCGGTGTCTTCCATCGCCTGCGAATTGGTCAGCACGCTGTCGCGGCTGTTGAAATCCACGAGGCTGAAATCAAACGCCGGCAATTGCGGAATGGCGTTTCCGGCGAGCACAGCCTTAAAGAATTCGCGATGAATAATTTCGTGGTCGCGCAAATCGGTTAATATCTGGCGTTCTTCGGCAGTCGCTCCGGCGTAGAAATTATTCGCCACGACACGCGTGTAAAAGTTCGCTTCGAGCTGTTCCAAAAGATACGCGAAATTCATAATCCCTATGTCGCCCGTGCCGAGATTAATCGTTTGCTGCGTTTGCGCGGCGGGCGACGCCGGATTACTGAATGCCATTACCTTGTTTGCATTCCCAAGAGCGAGTGCGGCTAAACCTGCGCCGCCCATTTTCAGAAACATCCGGCGATTGTTCAAATCAGTCGTGCCGACATCATCGATTTCATCGTTTTTATTTATTTTTTCATTGTCCGACATTTATAAATCTCCCTGTTAGTTCGATTTTCGTTTCCATTCACAGTAAATTTACTTCACACTAAATTTACTGTCAAGATTATAGATTGAAATATCGCTTGTCTGTTTGACAGATTACCGACTCAACATTTTATGTTAAAAAATTTCTTTGAAAAAAATGTTCGTAACAATATTTTCCAAGAAATCGTAAAAACGTTCTCCGCTCCATTCTCGTTCGCTTCTTCAAATTCCTCGCGGCTCATATTGCCGCTAGTGTCTGTGTCTGCGCCGGAGCGCGTTGCTGATTCTGCTATAGTTTTACCCCGATGAATTTTGTGACGGACAGAATCTCGAAACGATTCGGAAATTCTATCCGTCCCTGCCCTTGTTCGTTCGGCGTATCTATGCTTTCCATAGATTTTCTTTGGTTAATTGCTTGAGCAATCCATTTTCGCCCGGCAAACCTTGAGGTCTATTAATCAGACGAACCGACTCTGTTTTCGCCACTGCTGTATAATCAATGTTCGCTTTAACTATTATTTTGGATTTACGAACTATTCAACTTTTTGGTGTCAGATAAGATTGCCTGATTAGACGGCGAAAGGTTACTTTTAAAATGTATTTTTCTTCAGTGCATTTTTCTGAATCGTATTGTGTGTCGCAATTCCAAATATCACTGAAGATTTTTA
>JALZOE010000201.1 GCA_030857325.1 Acidobacteriota bacterium | reverse complement strand
GCTTTATTCTTCGTCAAATCCTTGCGCGTAACTTCGTAATGCCGATCTAATTCATTCATATTTATCGCTTTACTCTACAAACTCCGCAAACTTTATTCAAATATGCCGCATCATAAAATTTAATTCCAAACGAAAATTGTTATATCATTATGTGATAGATTTCACTCCGAGTTACGGGAAAAAATGCGTATGTCAAAAAAAAAGTTAGCCAAAACCGCCGCAATTTTACTTTTTATTCCGATTTTTTTTAATTTCGGTTTTGCACAGGAAAAAGGCAATAAAAATCCGACAAAACAAAACCAGAAGGTTCGCACCGTAACGATTCCCGTTTCGATTTTCACCAAACAGGAACGACAGGAAAATCAAATCGAAGAATCTGTCCAAGCCGGAAATATCGTCGTCGAGGAAAATAATGACGAGCAGGTAATTTTATCAATCAGAAGCGTCAGCAACACGCCGCTCGCTTTGGCGGTGCTGATTCAGGACGATTTGACTTCAAACGTCAATTTGCAGCTCGAAAGCCTCCGCCGGTTTATCCGCAATCTGCCGCAAGGCTCGCGCGTGATGGTCGGCTACCTGCGTTCCGGTTCTTTTCAGGTTCGCCAAAAATTCACCGACGATTTAGATAAAGCCGCCGGTTCGCTGAGAATCGTAACGAGTTCGGCGGCTTTCGCGCCCGGAAATCCTTACGACCAGGTTGAAGAAGCGCTTAAAAGATTTGACGCTCTCCCGACCGGCAGGCGCGCCGTTTTGCTGATTTCCGACGGTTTAGACATCTCGCGCGGCGTCGATAGCTCAACTCCTTCGCAAAGCATCGACCTCGACCGCGCCATTCTCAGAGCGCAGAGAAAAGGCGTCGCGATTTATTCTTTTTATAATGCCGGAAGTTTGACCGAAACCGGAAATTCGATGCTCGTCTTAAATGCTCAAGGCTCGCTTAACCGGATTTCGGACGAGACGGGCGGGCGCGCTTTTTTTCAAGGCTTGACTTCGCCGGTATCATTCGACCCTTTTTTCCGCGATTTAAAATCAGCGCTCAATCGTCAATTTGCTTTAACTTATCTTTCGACACACTTTAAAAAGGGCTATCACAAAATCGATGTAAACAGCACCAACCCGGAAGTTAAAATCGAGCATCCGAAAGGTTATTTTTACAGGTAAATTTTACTTATCCGATTTTATAATTGCAGACCTGACACACTCTGACATTTTCCTTTATAAGCAATCCAATCCAAAAGAGCGGGAAAAAAGTTATTATCAGAGCGGCGAACACAATCCAGCCGGCGGTGGAAATTTTTCTTTCGTATCTGATAATCTGGCTGGCGCAGCGCGGGCAATACAGGTTATAAGCCAGATTTTGCGGCTGCGGTTTTTGATAGACGAGCGGTTGCGGGCGCGGCGGCGGCACAAACGGAATTTGATTGCCGAGCGGCTGCACCTGATTGATTTGTCTCGACTTTTGTTTCGGAGCGTCCGCAACCAGAAATTCGTCAGTACTCCAGGAATACGGGCGAGGGGGCGATTGTTCAAAATTTGTATTGTTTGAAATCTGATTAAACAAAAATTTTGTTCCGCAAAAACGGCAAAAATTACTTGCCTGCGCGTTGACCTGTCCGCAATTTTGACACTGTATCATCTCGAATATACTCCGAATCTCAGATTTCAAATCCTAATTAAAAACCGATGCCGAAAACTTTTACGTCAGTTTTTTGAAAAAGTTCTTTCGGCTGAAATTTAACCGTTTTCCCATCTAATCGAATTTAACTTTTTCGCCCGTTCTGACGGCTTCGTAAACCTTTTCGACAAGTTCGACCGATTTGTAACCGTCGAGCGCGGTTACGAGCGGCGCGGTTTGATTTAAAATCGCATCGATAAAGGCTTTATCTTCCTGCAAATAACCCCAGCGTTCTTCCTTTTCGGTCATCGCCCACGACAGCGTTTCAAAATTTGCGTCCATTCCGCGTGAATCAATCAGACGTTCCATTTCCTCGGTCAAAATCGTCCGGTGATGACAGAAAACTTCGACGCGCTCGAACGGAAAATGCCAACTCGCGTCCGACGACGAAGCAAACGTGCAGTGAAAACCGCTTTTGAATTTAAAGATAACCGAAAACTCGTCCAACTCAGGATATTCGTGCCGCGAACCATAAGCGACGAGTTCGGCGATTTCGCCGAATTGAAACCGCATCATATCGAAAAGATGAACGGTCGTTTCATAAAGAAATCCGCCCGTAACATTCACGTCGCCCGTCCAAACTGGACTTTTCAATTCGCCGCGATTCATTTTTATATGCGCCGAATGCGCCTCGTCATTGCTTAATAATTCCTTGAGTTTGGCGTAAACCGGAGCGTATCGGCGATTATGCCCGACCTGAAAAACGCCTTTTGAGTTTTGCGCGACATTCAACAATTTTCCGGCATCTTCCAAACCGATTGAAAAAGGTTTTTCGCAGAAAACGTGTTTTTCCGCCGCGACCGCTTGCGAAGCGATTTCTGCGTGTGTTTTATTCGGCGCGGTTACAAGAACGGCGTCGCAGTTCTCCAGTAATTCCTCGCGCGAGCCGCAGACTTTGCCGCCGACCGCTTTTGCCGTGCGTTCCGCTCTTTCCGGTTTAATGTCGAAAAGCGCGGCGACTTCGGCACGCTCGTCGCGGGCAAAAATTCGCGCGTGAACGTTTCCGATATAACCCGTGCCGATGATTCCAATTCTTACTTTATTCATATATTTTGCACCACATAACACGAATGAACACGAATTATTTTTATTTCTTTTATTCGTGAAAATTCGTATAATTCGCGGTTGATTTCTCTCCGTATATTCTGTGCCTCTGTGGTGAATTATCTTTTATGCGTTCGCTATTTTCGGCGTTAAACCTAAAACTTTCTCTGTTGCCGCTTTCGCTTTTCGCGCCACTTCAAACGGGTCTTGATTCCAATATTCAGGACGAAAAATCTCGATTGAAACCATCCGGTCGTAGCCGATTCGGTCGAATCTCTCCTTGATTTCGCGTATCGGCAAAATTCCCGTTCCCGGATAAAGCCGGTGCGCGTCGGTTAAATCGGCTTTCGGCAAATCTTCGGCGTCGTTGATGTGAAAGATAAAAAGTTTTTCGGGATTTAAGGTTTCAATCGCTTCAAACGTCGAGTTTCCGGCGTAGAAATGAAACGTGTCGATAACCAGACCGACGTTTTCGCGATTAACCCGTTCAATGATTTTTTTATCCAAATCGAGTGTTTGAACCGAGCAGTCGGCTTGTCCTAAAAATTCAAATGCCAACCCGACGTTGTGTTTTTCGGCGATGTCGGCAAGTTCGTTCAAAACTTTGACCGATTCTTCGACAATTTGATTTTCGTCTGTGTTTTCCGGCATTTTTCCCGGGACGACGACGACATACGGGCAATTGATTGCGCCCGCGATAGCAGAGAATTCTTCGGTTTCGGCTTTAATTTTCGCGTAGTCTTCGGCGCTGCGAAAAGTAATATGCTCGATTGAATTTATCGAATACGGCTCGATGTTGTTTTCTTCGAGCAAATTCTTTAAATCCGCAACCGAATTGGTTTTCAAAAATTCGCGCAGCTTCGCCGCCCAAATCTCAATTAAATCAAAGCCCGCCGCGCTTGCCGATTCGATGTCGGTTTTCAAATCGGCGCGCATCGTCGTCGCGCCGTTCATTGCTATTTTCATTGCATAACTCCTGATTCCGTTTATAAATAAACCAAAATGTTATCACGATGTTTCGTGAAAAATAAAAAGGCTCAAACATTTGTTTCAGCCTTTTCGTTTGCCGTCAATAAAATCAATTCGCGCCGTTTATTTTTCTTTGATTTCCGTAATTTGAGAAATCGGTTTTTCCCGGTCGCCGACTTTGAACAACAAATCGGCTTTTTTGCCGTTGTAGCGAGCGACGAGCATATTTACCTGTCGCCGAAAAACATCGAAAAAGATTGTGTTTTGCAAAGTGTAGCCGTCGAAATCTTCGTTCATCGGAATTTCCACGTAAACGTAAACGGTATCGGTCTGCTGTTCTTTGCCGACCCAGACGAGTTTTTTCGCCTCGCCTTTTTTGTTTTTTAAAACGAAATTCGCGTCCAGATATTTCAGAATCAACTTGTCGATGTCCGGCGTTTTTTCGAGGTCAACGCTCTTTTTTCCGAATCGTTCGAGCGCCGGAACGAGGTCGTGCGCGAAAAGCTGAATGGAAATTTCCGCGAGTTTTCCCTGCGCGTTATAATCCATTCGCGTCAAACTCGTGTGAAACGTATGAAGATTCGCGGGTAAAACATTTATTGCCAAAAGCATCGAAAAAACTATAACGGCTATCTTTTTCATATTTTTTCTGTCGGAGCGCGGACATCTTGTCCGCAATATCGCGGCAGCGATGAAAAGTGCTTGGTTAAATTCAAAATTGAATATAAACCGCAGCGTTTGTTCGCGCAGACGCGCTCAATACGGACAAGATGTCCGCGCTCCGAACTTTGTACGCTTATTATCTTACCTGACCTTGTTTGAACGTCTGAAAACGGCTCGGAACGACGCGGCGCGGAAAGAAATTGTTGCTTAAATCCGTGTCGGCGGTTTCCAGATTCGGGTCTAAAACGATGGCTTTAACTTCCTTTTTCGCTACGATTAATTTGGAAACATCCGTGTTGTTGTAACGCCAGATTTCCGCCGGAACGCGAATTTGTTCGTTCGTTCCGTCAACGTATTCGACCCGGAAAATCAGCGGCATCACGAGTCCGCCGATGTTTTTCAAATCGACGACGTAAAAATAATTATTGCCGGCGATGAGTTGTTTTTCGGCGTCGCTCAAACCGCTCAAAAATGTTTGATATTCGGCGCGTTCGGCGTCGGTTACCTGAAATCTGTCGAACTCGTTGTAATAATCGCGCAGGCTCGGATATTGGTCAATTCGTCTCGGCAAATTTTCGTTGCGCTGCTGCGAAAGCGTGCGCGGGCGGGCGTTTTCCCGTTGTCGAAGAATATCTTTTTCGACTTCCGGGTTGTTGGTGTTGACCTGGAAAAGCCTCACGTTTTCAATCGAAATATCAACGTGGTCGGTCGAATAAAACCAGCCGCGCCAGAACCAATCCAAATCCGTTCCGCTCGCGTCTTCCATCGTGCGGAAAAAATCAGCCGGTTCGGGACGCTTGAATTTCCAGCGCTGCGCGTAGGTTTTGAAGGCGAAATCGAAATTATCGCGCCCCAAAACGGTCTCGCGTAAGATATTCAAAGCCGTCGCCGGTTTCGCGTAAGCGTTCGCGCCGAACTGCAAAACCGAATCCGATTGCGTCATAATCGGCACTTGGTTTTCGCTGACCATATAATCGGTGATGTTTTGCGGTTCGCCTCGGCGCGAAGGATAATTTTGCTCCCATTCGGCTTCGGCTAAAAACTGGACGAAAGTGTTCAAGCCTTCGTCCATCCACGTCCAGTCGCGCTCGTCGGAATTGACAATCATCGGGAAATAATTATGCCCGACTTCATGAATGATAACGGAAATCAAACCGTATTTCGTCTGCGCCGAATAAGTTCCGTCGGGTCGCGGGCGCGGACCGTTAAAGCAAATCATCGGATATTCCATTCCGCCGACCGGACCGTTGACCGAAATCGCTACCGGATACGGATAATTAAACGTGTAGCGCGAATAGACGTTCAAAGTGTGAATAATCGCGTGCGTCGAATATTGTTCCCACAAAGGATTCCCCTCGCTCGGATAAAACGACATCGCCGTTACTTTA
>JALZOE010000200.1 GCA_030857325.1 Acidobacteriota bacterium | reverse complement strand
ACGGCGAGCAGCGATTTGTTTTCCAAGCCGAGTTTCCCTTCTCTTTCTCTGACATATTTTCCGCACAAGTAATGAAATTCGGCGCTCGACATCGTTTTTTGAAATTCTTCGCCTTCGATAACGCGCCGGAAAAATTCGTCCGTGTCGAGCAGAACCGAATAATCGAAAAATATATCGTAAATTCTGACAACTTCCTCTTCGCGCAAAATCCTATCGTCCATTTTCGCGTCGCCCTGATGAAGCGACAACCCGATGCCGAAATGCGTGTCGTGATAAAGATTCGCGCCGGTCGAGATAATCCAATCGACAAATCCGGCTTTTATCAACGGAATAATCGCCGAAATCCCCAAACCGGCAGGTGTCAGCGCGCCGGTCAAAGTTACGCCGACGGTTACATCGTCTTCCAGCATCTTATTGGTAAAAAGCCGACACGCTTCACGAATCCGCGCCGCGTTATAAGCCATAAAAGATTCGTCAACCAAATCGGCGAGCGTCGTGTTCTTATCAATCGGCGTCGGGTCAATGCGCTTGCCGCTTAAAAATTTACTTTTCTTTTTCGTCATAAATTTAAGGTAATAATAGATGCGATTTCGTTTCGTCTAAACCGAAAGTATGAATTGAAACCGAATGTTTTCGCAATAAATCTTCAACCGTTTTCACCGGACAATTTCCGACGCGAAGCCAGATAAACTTCGGCGGATGCCCGTAAAGCAAGCTGCGCTGTTGGAAATCCGAATCTTTCAACACAATAGTAAAATCGTTTTCTTTTGCATAATTCCAAATTTCCGTATCAGTTGCGTCGCGCATTCCGATGTTTCTAATATGAACGCTGTCGGGAAAAATGTCGGCTAATTGTTGCGGCAAAGCGGGCGAAAGATTTTGGTCGAACAAAAGTTTCATCGAAAATTAAGCCGCATAATCAGGTAAAAAGGCGAGTTTGCGCTCGCGGTCAGCCGCAAAAGCCAGACAAGCGCGAATGTCTTCTGCCGTCAAATCGGGAAAATCTTCCAAAATTTCCTCCGCACTCATTCCGCCAGCTAAATATTCCAGAACGTCTGTTACGGTCATTCTCGTGCCGCGTATGCAAGGCTTCCCGCTTCGTTTGTCCGGTTCGATTGTTATAATTTCGTTATAATTCATACTATTTCCTTTCACTTGCCACTTAAAAATTTACTTTTCTTTTTTGCCATAAATTTTAACTTAAACTGAAGGCGATGTGTGATAAAAGATGACACTTATCACATTTGAAATCAAACAACTTGAGTAACTGATTTTCTAAAAGCCATTCACCATTGCACGAGGGACATTTTCTTTCTCGTTCTTTTTTTAAACTTCTTCCATTTGGATGGTAAAGATAATAATAACAAGGCTTTTTTGTCAGATTTTGAATACCATTACAAATTTCTAAACCTGATTTTGTAAGACCGCTTTTGAAATTCGACATTTGCCTTATTCCAAAACGCTCGCCGAAACCGCTTTGCATTTGCAGTGTATCGCAGGCTTTATATTCAGATTGCCAACCAAGAATGTAACAAAAATTACCGGATAAAGGTCGAGGAAACCGATATAAAGGAACAGGTAAATTGCAATCAAAACAATTTAGAGGTGATTGGATTGACAAAAAATTAGTGATTAAAATGTAAGCGGAAGAATTCTTACATTCACAACTTTTTGAGCGTTCCGTGTCTTTACCCAGAATTTTGTGGTTTGGTAAAGATAATCCGACTGTGTTGAGTTTTTGTAAAGATTCTGAAATGTATTTGCTGACTACGAAGTTTTCAAAAGCATCTTCAGCGGGAATAGATACGAAAGTTTTGAAAGTATTATCGGCTTGAAAAACCCCGAAATTTTCATCGAGAATTCTTCCGTCCTGAGAATATGCGGCGAGAACAGAATATATTGCATCGGATTGTTGTTCAATTTCAACGCTTTTCAGAATTTCAAAATCAATTTGAGTTATGAACATTTTCTTCAACCCGTTTCAAACAATTTCCGCACAAACAACTCTTAAAATCTTCGCGCAATTTCGCCAAACTTGCCGCTTCCAATTCAACCGCGAAACACCAGCATTTGCCAATCTTCGCGCCGCACGAAAATTCTTTGCCGCACGATTCGCAAATCATTCTTTCGGAAACTTTTTCGGCAATTTTTTCAATCGAATCTTCCGCCATTTGTATATAAAAATAGCACAGAATCGAGCCGGTTTGTAACTCCGGTAAATCCTGTGCCGTCTGAAAATTAAATTATATTTTTACTTATTCGGCTGCGGCGTGATTCGCAGATAAGGCTTAACGGATTTGAAGCCTTTCGGAAATTTGGCGCGCGCGTCTTCGTCCGAAACCGACGGGAGAACGATAACGTCGTCGCCGTCTTGCCAGTTCGCCGGAGTCGCAACGCTGTGGTTTGCCGTCAATTGCAGAGAATCAATCACGCGAAGGATTTCCGAGAAATTGCGTCCGGTGCTTGCCGGATAAGTTAGAGACAGCTTGATTTTTTTGTCGGGCGAAATGACGAAAACCGAGCGCACGGTCGCGGTGTCGCCGGCGTTCGGGTGAATCATATCGTAGAGATTCGCAACCGTTTTGTCCGGGTCGGCAATCATCGGGAAATTGACCGCCGCGCCCTGTGTTTCTTCGATGTCTTTTGCCCAGCCCGCGTGCGAGTCGAGCGGGTCAACGCTCAAGC
The DNA here is from genome assembly GCA_030857325.1 of Acidobacteriota bacterium. Lineage (GTDB taxonomy): Bacteria > Acidobacteriota > Blastocatellia > Pyrinomonadales > Pyrinomonadaceae. The sequence continues at coordinate 3,059 of JALZOE010000200.1, read as the reverse complement.
CGATAACTTTGACGTTTCTTTTATCGAATTCGGGCTTGAGCTTTGCCGTCATTCCGAGTTCGGTCGTGCAAACCGGCGTATAATCTCGCGGGTGCGAAAATAAAACGCCCCAACTGTTTCCAAGCCATTCGTAAAAATTAATCGTTCCTTCCGTCGTTTCCGCCGTAAAATCCGGCGCTTCGTCTCCGATTCTGACTGACATACTTTTTTACTCCAATGTGAATTAGGTTTCAGGTTTCAGGTTTCAGGTTTCAAGCGCAGGTGTTACTTGTTAGTAGATAGTTTAGGAATTTTTACACAAAACCTGAAACCTGAAACCTGAAACCTGACTAATACTTCGGCACTTCCGGGTCAACTTCATCCGACCAAGCCGTGATGCCGCCTTTTAGATTAACGAGTTTTCCGGTGAAACCGTTTTCCTTTAACGCCGCGATTGCTTTCGCGCTGCGCCCGCCCGCTTTGCAGTGAACGATTGTCGTTTTATTCTGGTCGATTTCGCCTGCGCGTTTGACGACTTCGCCGAGCGGAATCAATTTTGTATTCGGAATCTTGGCGATTTCAACTTCAAACGGTTCGCGCGCGTCGATAATCTGAATGTCGGCGTCGTTTTTGATTAAATCGTTTAGTTCGGTTGCCGTAATTTCTTCCAAAACTTCTTTATTTTCTTCAATTGGCGGTTTTAACCCGCAAAACGCTTCGTAATCGATTAATTCTTTAATCGTCGGATTGTCGCCGCAAATCGGACACGCCGGATTTTTGCGAAGTTTCAGCTCGCGGAACTTCATATTCCAGGCGTCGAAAAGTAAAAGACGATTTAATAAAATGCCTTCCGCGCCTAAGATAATTTTGATAACTTCGTTTGCCTGAATCGTGCCGACGATTCCGGGCAAAACGCCTAAAACTCCGCCTTCGGCACAACTTGGGACGAGTCCGGGCAGCGGCGGTTCGGGATACAGACATCTATAACACGCGCCTTTTTCCGCCCAAAAGACGCTCGCCTGTCCTTCAAAACGAAAAATCGAGCCGTAAACATTCGGCTTTCCGGTCAAAACGCAGGCGTCGTTGACTAAATATCTGGTTTGAAAATTGTCCGTTCCGTCAACGATTACGTCGTATTGTCTGAATAATTCAAGCGCGTTTTCGCTCGTCAGCATCGTTTCGTAAGTTTCGATATTCGTATTCGGATTTATATCGTTGAGTCGGTCTTTAGCCGATTCGATTTTCGGTCGCCCGACATCTTTCGTGCCGTGAATAACCTGTCTTTGCAAATTCGATTCGTCAACGACATCGAAATCGACCAAGCCGATTGTGCCGACGCCCGCCGCCGCCAGATACAAACCCAAAGGCGCGCCCAAACCGCCCGTGCCAATCATCAAAACACTGGCGGCTTTCAGCTTTTTTTGTCCTTCCAATCCGACTTCCGGCAAAATCAAATGGCGCGAATATCTGGCGTATTCGTCCTTTGTCAATTCGGGCAATTGTCTGTCGCTTCGTGCTTCGACAACTGAATTGCCGCCCGCAATCGAAGGCACAATCATCACGGTTTCGCCGTCTTTGACCGGCGTATTTTCGCCGTCGAGATGTCGAATATCTTCGTCGCCGACATAGACGTTGACGAAACTCCTGAGAGTATTCCGGTCGTTATAAAGATGTTTCTTCAAATCCGCAAACTTCGTCGTCAAAGCGTTTAACGCTTCGCCCGCCGTTGTCGCTTCGACTTCGATTTCCGATTTCCCGCCCGCAAACTGTCGCAAAGGCGTCGGAATAATAATAATTACCGCCATAGTTTTTCTCCTAAGAAATTTTAACCGCTGTTATACGCGGATAACAACCAACAAAAGCAAGATAAAAAAGATAAAAACCGCTTTTCACCGTCTTTAAAAATCTGTGTTCACGCGAAGCGGGATGATTACACTTTTTCTGTTTTCATTTCTTCTCGATTAAATTTCGAGCGGTCGTTTTCCATTTGCCACGCAAACAAATCGGTCGCCTTTTCCGCCTGCACCGAAACGATTATGTATGACCAAACCGGCAGCGCGTGGTCTAAATCAAACTGCGACGGAACAGCCGGATGGTCTGGATGCGAATGATAATAACCGACGACATCCAGCTTTTTTTCGCGGGCGTAACGCTCGGCGCGCATTAAATCTTTCGGTAGAATCAACACGCGATTGTGTCTGGCTGATTCTTCGCGGGCGTTTTCCATCGGCATCAACTCGACAACCGTTTTCGCGCCGTCCGCCGCCAGATGTCCGACGAGCAAACCGCCGCATTCGCGCGGATAATCGCGCTCGCCGTGTTTTTTTATTTCCGCGATATGTTCTTCTTTCAATATAAGCATTTATTTTTGTTTTCGTTTCGTTTATTCGTGAATTTTTCGGTTGTATAAAAATTCAAAATCATTTCGCATCCCAAAAACGCTCGCTCAAATATTTCGCGCCGCCGTCGCATAAAACGGTTACAATCACGGCTTCGGATTTTAACTGTTTTGCCAGCCGAACGGCGGCGAAAACGTTCGCGCCCGCGCTGACACCGACTAATAAGCCTTCTTGACGCGCTAATTTTCTGGTCATCTCAAAGGCGTCTTCGGTGGCGACTTCGACATTTTCATCGGCTAAATTCGCGTCGTAAATTCCCGGCACGATTGCCGTTTCAAGATGTTTCATTCCTTCTAAACCGTGAAGCGGCGAATCGGGCTGCACCGAAATTGCCTGAATATTCGGATTAAATTCTTTCAATCTTCGAGTCGCGCCGACAAAAGTTCCGGTCGTTCCCAAACCGGCGACGAAATGTGTAATTCTTCCGTTTGTCTGCTCCCAGATTTCCGGCGCGGTCGCGTTGTAATGTTCCGTCCAGTTGGCTTCGTTATTGTATTGGTCTGGATAAAAATATTTTTCCGGGTATTTTGCCGCTAATTCTTTGGCGTGGATTTGCGCCGCGTCCGTGCCGTTCATCGGGTCGGTTTCAACGATTTCCGCGCCGTAGATTTTCAAAATTCGCTTGCGTTCGACGCTCGCGTTTTTGGGCAGACAAAGCGTAACTTTATAGCCGCGAGCCGC
>JALZOE010000199.1 GCA_030857325.1 Acidobacteriota bacterium | reverse complement strand
TCACGTTTAATCAGAAAGATTTTGGCGCATACAGTCGCCGTCTTTCTTAACTTGCAACTGAAAAGAAAACCGCTTGACCTTGATGGTTTGGTTTTGAACTAAAAGAATTGCACATTAGGTTGAAAATATGTCTTGAGCAATAAATGTCGAAGTATAAAAATAAAAAATACCAACTCGTTTTGAATTGGCATTTACCGGGAAAAAGAAGTTTAAGGCGAATGTTTTGTTAAAATCTGAGCATAATTCCGCCGCGCAGAGTGCGCTGCTGCGAGTTGAGCCGCAGACTGCCTTCTTCATTGTTTATATTCGTTTGAAAATCGAATAAGTTTCTGGCGTCGATGATGGCTTGAGCGCGAATCGGCAAGCCCCAATTGGGCAATGATTGAGTTACCAAAACGCTTAAACTCGGGTCGTAAATCGCCAATCTTCCGGCAAACGGGTCGATGGCGAAAACGGTTGCCTGCGGCGAGAGGCGAAAAATCGTTTTGACCTGCGTTCCGGTTTTCAAATCGGCGTTGAATTGTCCGACGAACGTTTGAAAGTAAGCGTCTTCAAACACATTGGCGGGATTTGAAACGATTTTGTCGGAAAGTTTCTGCCCGCGTCCGAAAGCGTATCCGGCTGAAGCCGAAAAAGTTCCGTTCAGACGGCGCGAATAAACGAAGCGAATGCCTCGCGCGTTGCCTTGCTGGTTGGCGACAAAATCGTCGAAATTTTCTCCGTCCAGCGAAGTGAAGGGAAGATTTGCCAAGCCGACGCCGCGCCCGCTCGTCGCGTCGAAAAAGACATTGGCTTCGACGCTCGATTTATTATCGAGAACGCGCTCGACGCCGAACTCAAATCGACTGCTTTTATTCATCTGCGGCTTGCCGTCTTCGACCGCCAAATCCTCGACCGAAAGCGGCTCGCGAAAAATAACCTGCGTGTCTTCAAGCTCAATCCCTCGCTGCCAGCTTTGCTCCTGCGGCGTCGTATAAGCCGAGCGAAAACGGGTTCGAGAGTTTATATCGTATTGTAGACCGAGCCGCGGACTTATGGAAAAATCATCGCTCGCGCCGAGAAAGCGGGAATAATCGAGACCGAAAACCAAAATCACGCCGTTGCCGGTTTTCCATTCGTCGAGTGCCTGAAAGGAAATTTGACCGAGCGATTTTTTCCGGTCGCCGAATTTAACCGCGCCGAGTTTTGTAAAACTTGTATTTAAGCGGATTTGGTGATTGTCGTTCGGGCGAAACTTTAAGTTTGTTTCAAATCTCTGCGCGGCTGAGTCGCTTGTTCCGATTTGTCCGGCAAAAATGATTTCCGCATTTTCGCTTAGAGATTGAAGTCGCGCGAAGTTGATTCCCGTATAAGCGCCTTCGCCGGAATCGGCGAAATAAGTTTCGACGACGGTTTGTCCGGCGCGTATCGCGGTTTCTTCGTCTGCTGCGATTGCGGTTGTTTGTTCAATCGTATTTTCCGCATTTGCGGTGTCGCCAATTTTATTTTCGTCAACCGGCACGTCGCCTTCCTGATTCTGGTAAATCGAGCGGCGCGATTGGGCGGTTTGAATCCGCCATTTCGGATTGTTGCGGTCAACTCGTTTTTCGGGCAGCGTGTTTCCGCTTCCTGAACGCTCCAGCTTAAAGCCGTAAGTTAATTCGGTCGAACGATTTACCTCAACCTCGGATAAAGTAACCGGATTAAATCCTTGCGCGACCGCCAGAATCGTGTAAGTTCCCGGCAGAATTTTCGCTAAAAAACTGCCGTCCGAAGCTGATGTAACCTGTTTGAGAAGTTTCGATGTTCCGACGCGGAAAATGGCGACGGTTGCATCCGCAATCGGTTTGCCGCCTTCGTCGCGCACAATTCCTTTTATTACGCCGGGATTGCCGCTTTGTTTAACGACGATTTTCGTGTTCGTCTCAGCCGCAAAAACCGGCGACACAAAAAAAGCGGAAAGCGCAATTAAAATCGGCTTAAAAAGATTTTTTCCTGAAAAAATAAAAGAATACATTCGGAAAAGCTCGCCTCCGGTCAAACAGGTTCTGGCAGAACATTTTTTGCGGGAGCGCTGAAACTTCTGAAACACAGCTCAAATAAAGCCTATTTATACACGTTTGATATTTTGTTGCCTTAAGGCAAATGTGTCAAGCGTAAACACGAACACTTTGCCGGATTTGATGCGGCGAACTTGACAAAGTTTGTCTCTCGGCTAGAATAAGTTTTACGCTTTTCTTGTCGCTCACGGTGATTTGAAAAACGTAAAACAAACGCGGAGACGTGGCTGAGCGGCTGAAAGCGGCGGTTTGCTAAATCGTTGTAGTCCAAAAGACTACCACAGGTTCGAATCCTGTCGTCTCCGCCATTTCAATTTCGGATTTCAGGTTTTGGATTTATTCGTCGGCTATCAAATTTTTAAGTTTGATAGCTTTTCTTATTTTTACGGCTCAAATTAAAAGATTAAAATTCGATTCTTCCTTTGCGCTCTCCGCGCCTTTGCGGGAAACTGTTTTTATGATGACAAGAGTAAGATTTGCACCGAGTCCGACCGGCTATCTGCACATCGGTTCGGCGCGCACGGCGCTTTTTAATTATCTTTACGCCAGACACGTCGGCGGAAAATTCCTTTTGCGAATTGAAGACACCGACGCGGCGCGCTCGACCGAAGAATCGACGCGCTCGATTCTCGAAGGCTTAAAATGGCTCGGTTTTGTGCCTGATGAAGACATTATTTTTCAATCGAACAACGCTGACACACACCGTGCCGCCGCGCTCAAATTACTGGAAGAAGGCAAAGCGTATCGTGATTTTACGCCGAAAGAAAATCGCGCCGACGGCAATATAAAACAAAATATCGCCGACCGAGCGCGCCGGAATCAGGGCGAAAAGAATATGCGCGACAATCAATATCGCGATTTGTCGAAAGCCGAATCCGACGCCAAAGCCGACGCGGGCGAGCCGTTTGCGATTCGCCTGAAAGTTGCCGAAATTGGAAAAACGTCTTTTGAAGACGCGGTTTACGGCACGCAGGAACGCGATTACGCGGAAACCGAAGACCTCGTTCTGCTTCGTTCGGACGGTCATCCGCTTTATAATCTGGCGGTTGTCTGCGACGACATCGAAATGGAAATCACCGACGTAATTCGCGGACAAGACCATTTAACAAACACGCACAAACAAATTTTGATTTACGAAGCATTAGGCGAAACCGCGCCGCGATTCGTGCATCTGCCGCTTATTTTAGCGCCGGGCGGAAAAAAATTGTCAAAGCGCATTCACGGCGAAATCGTTTCGATGACGACTTATCGCGACGCCGGATTTCTTGCCGCCGCTTTTCGCAATTTTCTCGCGCTTTTAGGCTGGTCGGCGGGCGAAGAGCGGGAAATTTACACGCTCGAAGAACTAATCGAAAAATTTTCGCTCGAACATATTCATAAAAACAACGCGATTTTCAATTTCGACCTTAACAACCCGAAACACTGGACGGACGACAAAGCTCTCTGGATGAACGCCGAATATGTTCGCACGATGCCTTTGCCGGAACTTTTGCCGTTCGTCAAACTCGAATTAAAATCCGCCAAGCTCTGGCGCGACGAATACGAGGACGACGACCGCGCGCATTTTGAACAAACAATCGATTTAATCCGCGAAAGATTTTTCACCTTAAAGGATTTTTCAAATCAGGGACGCGCTTATTTTAGCGAAGACTTTGATTTTGACCCGAAAGCGATTGATAAAAATTTGAAAAAGTTTCCCGATTTGCAGACGTGGCTGCCGGAATTGGCGGACAAATTTGAAACAATCGAAGATTATACGCACGACAATCTCGAAACGGTTATCAAGGAATTTGCCGAAGAAAAAGGGGCGAAGCTCGGCGTGATAATGAACGGCGCGCGCGCGCTTTTGACCGGATTAGCCGTCGGACCTTCGATGCTCGCCGTATTTGAAACGCTCGGAAAAGAAAAATCCGTTCGCCGTTTGAAAAGCCGAATTGCGTGGAATCAATAAAATAATGACTCGACAATTATCAGCCCGCGCCGCCCGCGCCGCAGATGTTCCGGCGATTGCGGTTCTTATCAGGGAGTTTGCCGAATTTGAAAAGCTCTCGAACCGGTGCGAGGTAACGGACAACGATTTGCATCAGGCGATTTTCGGCAAGGCGAGTTTCGTGCAGGCGCTCGTTGCGCTTTCGGGAAACATTTACGTCGGTTACGCGCTGTTTTTTCCCGTCTTCAAAAGTTTTCGCGGCGAGCGTTCGGTTTTTCTCGAAGATTTATACGTTACGCCGGAGAAGCGCGGAAACGGATTGGGTTTTGTGATGCTCGCCGAAGTCGCCAAATACGCCAAAGCTCAGGGTTTTGCCAGAATGGATTGGCAGGCATTGAAATGGAACACGCCCGCGATTGATTTTTATAAAAATCTCGGCGCGGAAACCGACGACGCAAATCTCGATTTCTGTCTGCGCGGCGAAGGTTTTGACCGATTGGCTTCTTAAATCGCTTCAATAGATATTGCCCGCGTAAATACACGAAAAACACGAAAAGTGAAAGCAAATGTTTCTGTTTTTCGTTTCGCGTCTTTCGTATATTTCGCGGGCAATATTCTTTATTCAAACTGCTTTCTGAAATCTTCAAACATTTGCCGAAAATCATTTAATTCACCGCGCAAAGCTTCAATTTCCCGTTCCAGTTTTTCGATTTGCTCCATTTGATTGTTTGAAATCAAATTGGCGGTTGGAACATTTGCGCTTTGCGCTAAAACTTCGCCGGACAAAAGATGCGCGAAGCGAACTTCCTTTTGTCCGGGCTGACGTTCGAGTTTTGCGACGAGCGGTTTTTCACGCCGGATTAAGCCGTCGAGCGTTTCGTTGACTTCGCCCAAACCCGAAAATTCATACAAACGATTGGTGCGCTCGCGCAGCTCGCCCAAAGTCTGCGCGCCGCGAAGCATCAGAACACACATAACCGCCGTTTCGCGCTCGTCGAGTTCAAAAACCTGCGGCAGAAGATGCTTATACTTCGCCACGCGGCTCGTGCTGCCGTAAAAAACATAGACGATATTTTTCTCGCGCAGATTCTCCAGCGCCGTCGTTACGGTTTCTTCGGGATAGGCGACGACCGGCTCGCGGTTGGTTTTCTGGTTGCAGGCGGCGACGAGCGCGTTTAACGTCAGCGGGTAATATTCGGGCGTCGTCAACTGTTTTTCGATTAGCGCGCCGACGATTCGAGCTTCGACTTCGGTTAATTTTTCGGACATATTATTTTTTGAGAGCTTAATACATTTCACGCCCGATGTTTAGTGATTTACAATTTCGATTGTGAATATATTAGTTGCGCGCACGCCGCACGACATCGAAGCGGCTTTTACAAAACTCGCGGATTCGACCGAAATCGGCTGCGACACGGAAACCAGCGGCTTGAGCGCCAAACACGGCAGAATCTTCAGCGTCCAATTCTCCGACGGCGATTTTAACGTTTTAATTCCCGTAAGCGAAGGCGTCGGTTTAGGAAAACTCGCCGAAATTTTAGAAAATCCGAATATCGTGAAAATCTTTCACAACGCGAAATTCGATTTGAATTTTCTGGGCGAATACGGCTTTTCCGTCCGTAGCGTCCATTGCACGATGATTGCCGAAAAAATTTTAACGCGCGGCGCGGGACAATCGGCAAGCCTCGCCGACACGCTCTACCGTTATTTCGCCGTCGATTTGGACAAATCGCAGCGCTCGAAATTCGTCAAATCCTGGAACGGCGTCTGGACGGACGAA
>JALZOE010000198.1 GCA_030857325.1 Acidobacteriota bacterium | reverse complement strand
ATCGAGATTGCGAAAATGCAGCCGTATAACCGACCGCCGGTTTTGATTTCAAACAGCAATGCGGAAGCTGTCGTTAATGATTTTGATTTAACGGCGGCAAATTACGCGGCGGAGCGTTTTTCGGTTTCCGGCGATTCGCCTTCTTTGAACCCGAAAGGCGCTTTGATTGCGCTGACTAAATCGCTGGTGCGCGGAAATATGAAGGACGATGAAGTCGTCGTCGTCGCCGATGTTTTCGGCAACGGGTTAGCGCAGATTGCCGAAGTTATCGAACCTTCGAGCGACCGCCGCGCTGTCCGCGAGCTTGAAAAAGCCTTGAAAAACAATAACTTCGACGACGCGCCGTTCGTTCCGGCGGTAATGGATAATCGCTCCGACACGGTGCGCGTAGTCTTAAGAATCAACCGCGTCGATATTCAAACGCACAGTAATAAGTGACAAGTATTCTTTACCTATCACCTATCACTTATTAAGTTATTCGTAACTTAACGCTTCGACCGCATCGAGACGCGCCGCCCGCAGCGCCGGGTAAAGCGCGCCGAGCGCACCGCCGACGAGTCCGACAATCAGCGTAATCGTCCACACAAGCGGACTCAATTCGACTTCCAAAGTTGTAACTCTCGTTAATAAAAACCGCAGAATTATCGTCAGTAAAATTCCGCCGACAATGCCGCAGAAAGTGATAAGCAATGCTTCCTGCGTTACAATCCACGCAATCGCCCGGTTTGACATTCCCAAAGATTTCATAATGCCGATTTGTCTGGTGCGCTCGGTAACGGTCGTGTACATCGTCAGCAAAACGACCAGCGCGCTAATAACCGCCGCCACGCCGATAATTACATTTAAGAAAACATTGAGCGCCGGAATGCCCGCCATATAAAGCTCTTCGATGTCTCTGGTCAAAATTACGCGGTTGTCGGGAAATTTTGCCTGTAAATTTCTCGCAACCTGTTCGGAATCGGCAGCTTGCCCGACTTTTACCAGAAAAGCCGACGCCTTGCCTTCGCCGCCGAGCTGCGCCTGCATTTCGCCGAGCGGCAGTTTGATGCGCGCGCCCGCCGCCGGTTCGTATGTCCCGACGATTGTAAAATCTCGGTCATATAGTTTTATTATGTCGCCGATTTTCGATTTTTTCTGATTTTGAAAAGCCGTATCGGTAATCACTTCGCCGCCGCCGCCGGAAAATTCTCTGCCTTCGACGATTCTCAAACCGGCGACGCTCGCGTATTCGTCAAAGTTTATGCCTTCGATTATTCGGCTGCCCGTGTTGTTATCGGCGGCGGAAACGCTGTTCTGCCCGATGGGAACAGCCGTTTCGACGCCTTCGACGCTTTTAATGTCATCGGTCAGCGAAACGGGCAGGCTGAGCGACGCCGAGCCGGTTACTCCCAGACAATTCGACGCGCAGAGCATAATTTCCGCGCCGACATTCGCTTCGCGCTTCGCCTGTTCGCGCAGTGTGCCGTTTGCCAGACCGACGGTAAAAACAATCAGCAAAACGCCGACGGCGATGCCCAGAACGCTGACCGCCGTGCGCGCCGGTCGATGAAGCATATTTGAAAAAACGAGATTGTTCATAAATTAGGTGAAAAGTGAAAAGTGATAGGTGAGAATTAAAAGCAAATTCATTACCTATCACTTTTCACCCGTTACTTATCACTTTTATTGCGCCGCCGTGTTTGTATTCGCGCCGGCAGTTTGATTTTGCGCGGCGGCGTTCTTTAATACTTCGGGCGATTTCCAGCCCGCGCGTTTCAGTAAATCGACGGCGAAGCGAATCGGCAGAGCCATATTCGCCGCCGTGCTTTCGGTGAAAACGCCGAAATTGACGCCGATTACCTTTCCCGTCTGCCCGAACAGCGGCGCGCCGGAGCCGCCCTCCGCCGTTTTCGCGTCGTGAACGATGCGTTTCGGGTCTAAATCGGTAATCGCGCCCTGCGTCGTCAGCGGCACGATTTTTCTCGACTGCGCCAGAAAATTTATCAGCGACTGGCGCGAGCCGCCGAAACGCGCGTTGATTGATTTGGCTTCCGAGTCGTCAACCATTGCCAGAAGGCGGTCGGGACCGTTCGGATAACCCATCGTAACAACGGTTTTGCCGACCGAAACCGCTTCGGAATCGACTTCGAGCGGCAGAACCGGAATATCGGGCGAGACGAGATTTATATCAATCGAGCCGACCGCCAAATCGACATTCGCGCCTAACTGTCGAACCTTGAGCGGAAACGGTTTCGGCAAATTCGGAAAGTAAATGTCGAGACGTTTGATGCGCGCCCGTCCGTTTGCCTGCGTCATCATTTGCTTAACCAAATCGTCTTCTTTCCACGGCTGTAGAACGTGGCGATTGGTAACGATAAACCCGCTGCCGACGTGAAACCCGGTGCCGATAAAATCGTATTCGACTGGGCTTCCGCTGCCTTCGGTCGTTAAACCCATCTGCACGCCCGTTGCGGCGGCAACGTTTCCGTCTTCGGACGGCGGCGGCGCTTCTTCCTGCGGTTCATATGGGCTTGGCTGAAAATCCTGCGGGTCGGGATAGCGCAGCGTTTTGTTGGTTTTGCGGTCAACCAAATCATAGACGCCGACAATCAGGCAGACGCCGTTGCCGTATTCGCCGCGAATGTTCTGCATTGAAGAAAAGGTTTTTATAATATCCTTGTTGCTCTTGTCGATTTCGCCGATTTGGTCGTTGGTCTGCGCGATTCGCTCCTGCAATTGGCGGACGATTTCGTTTTGCTGTTCGGCGAGCTGGCGGTTTTTTTCAAGTTCTTTATTAAAAGCGGCGGCGAGATAAAAAATTCCGCTGATTGAGCCGACGACGATTGCCAGCGCGATTAATTTCGTAACCCAGGAAACTTCGCGCAGCAGTTCGCGGACGAATTCGCGCAGGAAAACCTTGGCGTCGTCGCGTTTCGGCGAAAAACCCGATTCCATTGCCGCCGTTTCGATAAACGGCGCGACGTGCGGCAAATCGCGGTTCGTCGTAATCAGGGAAGATTTCGATTCGAGCGCGAAAAACGAAAACGACACGGACGCGTCCGGTATTTCAATCGTGTCGCCGTCGGCAAGCGCGGCGAATCGTCGCACCGGCTTGCCGTTGTGCAGCAGATTGAGCGATTGGTCGAAATTTACGACGCGGTAAAGGTCGCCCGACGCTTCCAAATCGAGCCAGACGCCGGGCGCGTCGATTTTCCGGTGATGAATTTGTAAATCATTCTGCTCGGTCGAGCCGATACGGACGTTTTTATCCGTAAAAATCTCGGTGCGTTTTTCCGCCCCGACCGAAACGTGAATGATGATTCCGACTGCCATTTCTTAATAAAACCGAATTTGAGAAACTGCCGATTCGACACACAAATTTTACCATAAATAAAATATAAATTGAGTTGTTTTCAAACAGAGTCGCCGGTTTTTCGCGTGAAATGCGCGGCGGCGGATTTTCGAGTTCAAACGGATGTATTGTCGAATATTTGAAAAAACCGGCGTTATTATATTTAATTATTACTTTAGATTGAATTTTTGAAAATATTCGTCAATCTCATCTCGCAATTCAATCCCGACGCGCTCGAAAATATCGAGTAAATCATCATATGCGCCCGCGCCGCCTAAGAAATCCCAGAATTCTTCGGCGACTTTTAATTCGTTCGGCAAATCGAGCATTCCGCGCATCGTCCAGCGGTTGTAAGGTTCGGGTGCGTATGGATTGTAGGGAATCGCAATCAGCGAATTAACTTTTGCGTCGGGCGTGTCGGCTAAAACGGCGGCGACCCATTCGAGCAGCGTTCGTTTGAATTCCTTAAACCCGCCCGCGTTCGGTTTCGCTGTTTTGATGTCGAACAAAAACAACTCGCCGTCTTTGCCTTCGACGAAAACATCAATCTTCGTCGGCTTGACCTTTACCATTTCTCCGGCGCGGCAAACGGCTCTGATGCGTTCGATTTCGCCCGGTTTGTCGGGCGTTCCCTGCGCGGCGGTCAAATCGGTCATTATCGTCTGAATCACCTGAAACGCGCCTTCGCTGATATAATCGCCCGCTTTCTCTTGCGCCTTCGCGTCCGCGAAATTCGACTTCGCCAGCGCGACGGCGACCGGCTCAAAAACGCTCGTCCCGAAATTCGTGTTGAGCGAATGAATAAACGAATACAACGCCAGCCGGTCTGTGCCGAGCAATCTGGTATGAAAAGGCATCGCGGCAGGTTCGGGCTTGTATTTGAGAAACTTATTTCTCAAATCCGTTCGCAAAACATTTTCGATTTACAAACCGATTGAATATCGAAGTTCTTTCAAATTCTTTTCTGCCGAATATAAATCGCCAATGTTTTCAGATTTTATGTGATTGTATCTGGTGTGAAAATCCAAAGTGTCAATTACTTGTTCAAATTTTTTCGGCGTGTCGGAAATGATATACAGACCGACATTGTGATACTCAATTAGAGTTGACAATCTGCCAACGCCTGACCAAGTTCCGGTTGACATTTCGACTTCAAAGGCGTTTTCGGGAATGAAATGTTTTCCTTTTTCTCGAAACCAAATCACGTCAATCTTTCTTAACAAATCGTAGTTAGAAAATTGTAGTTCAGGACATTTTGTTAGTGTTGAAATCTTCCCTAACTCAACATCGTTAAACTTTTTCGATTTGTCGGGGCAAAACGTATGAAAGCCGCGAATGTTGCCAATTTCAAGCAATCTCCCTTGAATAACCGAATGTAGACTTTCTTCGACGGTGTTTTGAGTTGCCGAATATTTGTAAGGTTTTAGCAATAATTCCCATGCATTAATAAACTCTGTGCAATCAAGCCTGTTTCCTCTACCTAAAAGCGCGATAGTCAAATTCCGGTCAATATTGATTTTATATTCGCCATTTCTGTCACGGCTGATGTTTGGCAGAACTTGGAATAAAACTTTCGCCGGAATGATAATGGTTTGTTCAACCGAGCCACAGATAAAAGCAATAAAAGGATTGTCCAAATTATTCATTTCTTCGGCGGTCAAATAATTTAAGCCGTAGAAATAAGTGCCTTTTTTGCCCTCGGTCGCGGCTCTAACTAGAACATTGGCTTCGGCGATTTTGTAAGTTCTCGATTTCAGAACTTTAATCGGTTCGACGTTGGCTTGAAATTGTTTCGCCACTTGCAAAAATTCATTGGCGAGTGACTCGGCAACAGATTTTGAGTTCATATTAACTTTGGCTTACCTCATCAATTGCAGTTTTGATTGAAATGCTGGCGGCATCCCACATACCAAACTCAACCATTTTCGTTAATTGAGTAATTTCTTCTTCGTCTAAACTTCTACCGATTCGCTCTTGAGCCATTTCTTGCACAAATTGTTTATCAATCCAGTAAATCAAATCGTCTTTATTTATCTATTCCATAATTTTAGTTGAGATGCGGGTAAAGATTGTATTTGTCGTTTGCCTCGAGGAAAACGTCGAAATCTTCGGCTAAAAAGCGGTGGCAGTTGTTCAGGACGTTGGCGATGCCTTTGGCGTAATCGGCTTGCGCTTGGCTTGATTGTTTTTTGTGCATCGCGCCGATTTCCTCGCGGTCGCAGCGTTCAAAGCCGAAAAGGTCGTAGGCGTAGGCGTGCTGCTCGTGGTAATCAATCAAGCCGACATACGGCGGGCTTGAGAAAATGCCGCGAATCTTTTGGGTTCTCGCTCTTTCGGCGAGTGGTTTATTTTGCTTTTCGAGTTCCGCCGTAACGTCAATGTTTTCCGAATTGCCGTTCAAACAAATTTGTTCGGTATCGGTT
>JALZOE010000197.1 GCA_030857325.1 Acidobacteriota bacterium | reverse complement strand
AGGAAAAATTATTATGCCGGACTGCAAACAATACGGTGGAATTACAAGGGAAGAACTCGGCAACCTGCGCGAGGATTTGGCAAAAGAAGGCGTCATTGTTCCCGAAGGCGACGACGTTGCTATTAAAGGTCCTTACGGAATCGAATTGAGCGCAATTTATAATGAAGCGAAAGAAACATTAAAGATTTGCATCACCAAAAAACCTTTCTATATTCCCGAATCGGAAGTTTGGAAAATCGTCGATACCGGCACGAGCTATTACGCCGACTAAAGCGGCAAGGTTAAAAGTTAAATGTTTTTTACCGACGAGAGCGGAAAATGTTTATTCATCAGCCGCTTTTAAATAGAGTTTCTTGAAAGTCGCGTAAAACAAAAAGCCTTCGACATTTGCCGAAGGCTTTCATTTTAGACTTTACTAAAATCTAATAAAACTACCAGCGCGAACCGCCGCCGCCGCCGTAGCCGCCGCCACCGCCGCCGCTTCCGCCACGACCGCCGCCGCCGCCGTAGCCGCCGCGACCACCACCGCCGCCGCGATTACCGCCACCACCGCCGCCGCGGTCTTCACGCGGTTTTGCTTCGTTGACGGTCAACTGGCGACCGCTGACTTCTTTGCCGTTAAGCTGTTCGATGGCGTTTTGTCCTTCTTCTTTGGAAGACATTTCGACAAAACCGAAGCCGCGCGAGCGTCCCGTGTCGCGGTCTTCGATGATATTGGTCGATTCGACCGTGCCGATTTCACCAAAAATTTGTTCTAAATCTGACGTAGTTGTATCGAAGGAAAGATTTCCCACATAAAGTTTCATTGACATAATTATTTACCTTTTTTGCCTCTAATTTTGAGGCGTTCTAAAGAAGCGTCGGAATCGAAATGACTTCAGCGAAATGATTCGGTTTCGGATGCCCGCAAAATATAACGGAGCGGCTTCTGCAACTATAAACCTGCCTGCTCTCGAACTTTCCAAAACGTTTTTGACGAGCGCATCATTACTGACGCGAGAGAAGGATTAACGTTTCTTATAATGCATTATTTGTCGCGGTTATGCAACCCAAACGCGGCGACGGGCAAAACGAAATCGTAAATCGTATTCAATGAAAGCGAAAAAAAGCGAAAAAATGAGTTTTGAGGCTAAACATCGTCGGCAATTTCCGGTTCGCTCTATTGCGGCAGCGGCACGACTTGTCGAGAGCCGAGCGTCGCGTTATCGTCAAAAAGCGGCTGAAAAGTTGAAGTTCCAGGCTTGTTCGTTATTTAATTGTTTTTTTGATTAACGTTTTCCATTAAATTGAATTGACGCAATTATTTTTCAAGCGAGAGCGAAAGCAAATAACAGTCCGAAAATTTATGTTAGGATAAATAAATATTGAAGGAGAAAATTAGGGAAATGACTGAAAATATAGTTTCGATGGACGCTTTAATAGGCAAAACGGTTTTGTCGCGGACGACCGGCAATCTGCTCGGGCAGGTTCACGATTTGTATATCGACCCGGTCGAAGGCGTGCTGATGGGCTTGACTATTCAAGCGCCGAACGGGAAAATGGGCGGTCTCGATTACAAAAAAGTTTACAGCTTCGGGCAGGACGCGATAATGGCGAACGACGACGACGCGATTGTCGGCTTGGAAGACGATTGGGTAGCGACGCATTCGCACGCCAAAAGACATCTGCTCGGCATAAAAATCGTTACCGAAAGCGGCAATCTGCTCGGGCAGGTCGCTAATATTTTCGTCCGCCTGACACCGCCGCCGATTGCCTTTTACGAAGTGCGCGAGTCGGTTCTCGACAAACTTCTCGGACGCAATTTATTTATTCCTGCTTCGACCGGGAACGCCCTTTCGAGCAACGCCGAGCGCATCGTCGTCTCGGATAACGCCGCCGCCAACGGAGCGCCGACCGTCGCGGAACTGATAAACCGCTCGAATCAAACCGCGCCGAAATACAACGCCGTTATAATATCGACGCCGGACGATAACGAAGAAGAAACCGCCGTTCGCTAGCCGGAAACAAACTGTTCGTCGCTTTATCTTTAAATTCCAAAAAAACGCCTCGTATTGAAAAATAATACGGCGCGTTTTTTTATTCATAAAAATAAATTCACAAATTGTCCGGTCGGCTGTCGGTATTTTTCGCGCCGTGTCGCATTTTCGGCGGACAAAAAAAATTATAATCGAAATTCGACTGTTTCCGGCATCTATAACAAAACTTCAAGCCGTTTTTCGGCGGCTCGACAAATTACCGACGGAGAAATTTCAATAATGATAACGAAAATTAAAAAACTGGCGGTTGTTTTCTGCGGCACGCTGATTATCGGCGCGAATTTGGTAATCGTCGCGGACGCTCAAAAACAAAACGGCGAGCGAAAAACGACGACGATGCAGACGCTTGCCGAAGACGTTCATTCCTACTCGAATCCGCAAGCGGTAAAAGTCAAACACGTCGATTTGGATTGGAACGTTTTATTCGATAAAAAAATCTTGCAGGGAACGGCGACTTTAGACATTGAACGCACCGCCGATGCGAAAAATGCGCCGCTCATTCTCGACACGCGCGATTTACAAATCGCGAAAGTCGAAACGTCGGGCGACGGCAAAACTTATAAAACAACGATGTTCGGCGTCGGCGCGGCGGATAAGATTTTAGGCGCGCCGCTGACGATTCAATTGCCTTCAAACGCCAAACGGGTTCGCGTTTCTTATTCGACCAGCCCGAACGCTTCCGGTTTGCAGTGGCTCGCGCCCGAACAGACGGCGGGCAAGAAAACGCCGTTTATGTTTTCGCAGGCGCAGGCGATTCACGCCAGAAGTTTTATACCGCTTCAGGATTCGCCGCAGGTTCGCGTAACTTATTCGGCAAGAGTTCGCACGCCCTCGAATCTGCTCGCCGTGATGAGCGCCGAAGGCAATTCGCAGA
Source organism: Acidobacteriota bacterium (assembly GCA_030857325.1). Taxonomy (GTDB): domain Bacteria; phylum Acidobacteriota; class Blastocatellia; order Pyrinomonadales; family Pyrinomonadaceae. The sequence goes on along the minus strand of JALZOE010000197.1, from coordinate 2,881 downwards.
ATAATATGCGAAACGGCGATTACAAATTCAATATGCCGCACCGGATTCCGTCTTATCTGATTGCGATTGCCGTCGGCGATTTACAGTTCCGCAGTTTGGGCAAACGAACGGGCGTCTATACCGAACCGTCGATGATTGAAAAATCGGCGTTCGAGTTTGCCGACACGGAAAAAATGGTCGAAGCAACCGAGAAAATCTACGGCGCGTATCGCTGGGGACGTTACGATATTTTAGTTTTGCCGCCGAGTTTTCCGTTCGGCGGAATGGAAAATCCGATGCTCACCTTTGCTACGCCGACGATTCTGGCGGGCGATAAAAGTCTCGTCTCCTTAGTCGCCCACGAACTCGCGCATTCGTGGTCGGGCAATCTGGTAACCAACGCGACGTGGCGAGATTTCTGGCTCAACGAAGGTTTCACGACTTATCTGGAAAGAAGAATTATCGAAGCCGTTTACGGAAAACCGCGCCGCGAAATGGAAGCGACTTTGGGACGTCGCTCGCTCGAACAGGAGTTGGCGGGAATGGAGGCGCGCGACCAGATTCTGCACGTCGATTTGAACGGGCGCGACCCGGACGAAGGTTTTACCGGTGTGCCGTATGAAAAAGGCGCGCTTTTCCTGCGCCATTTGGAAGAAACAGTCGGGCGCGAAAAATTCGATAAATTTGTGCGCGGCTATTTCGACAAACACGCTTTTCAAAGTATCACGACCGAAACATTCGTCGATTATCTTCAGAAAAATCTGATTGACGCGAATCCGAATTTAATCGCGCGCGCCGACGTTGACCAATGGATTGAACGAGCCGGTTTGCCGGCAAACGCGCCGCAGCCGAAATCTGACGCTTTCTCGAAAGTCGAAACGCAATCGACCGATTGGCTTAACGGTAAAATCGCCGCAAAAGACGTTCAAACGCGCAACTGGACGACGCAGGAATGGCTTCATTTTCTCGGCACGATGCCGGACGATTTGAGCGCGCAAAAAATGGCGGAACTCGACGGCGCTTTCAATCTGACAAATCGCGGCAATTCGGAAATCGCGTTTCAATGGCTGTTGATGTCGATAAAAAACAATTACGCGGCGGCAAACGGGCGTCTCGAAGAATTTTTAACCTCAATCGGGCGGCGTAAATTCGTCAGACCGCTTTTTGCCGAACTCGCCAAAACGCCCGACGGAATGAAACGAGCCGTCGCAATTTATACAAAAGCGCGTCCCGGTTATCATCCGATTACCGCTTCTTCGGTTGACGAAATCCTGAAGTGGAAAAATCGATAACAAAATTTGTAGGGGCGAGGCTTGTCCTCGCCCGCTTTGTTTGCGGTAAAGCAGGCGAGGATAAGCTAAAAGGCAAATTAAACATATTCTTAATTTCCGTTTGTTAGAATTATGAAAAATAAAAATTTTCCCGAAAAACATTTCAGCCGTTTTCTAATCGGACTGTTTTTGATTTTTGCATTTTCCGAATACGGTTTTTCTCAATCAATTTACTATCCGCCGGCAGGCAATGCTTGGCAGCGACGCGCGCCCGAACAAACAAAAATGGACGGAGCGAAACTAAAAGAAGCCGTCGATTTTGCCGTCGCCAGCGAATCGAAAACTCCGCGCAATCTCGAACTAGCGCATTATCGAACCTTCGGGCGCGAGCCGTTCGGAGAAGCCGTCGGCTTATTTAAAGAGCGCGGCGACGCAGCCGGAATAATCATCAGAAACGGCTACATCATTGCCGAATGGGGCGACACCAACCGCGTCGATATGACTTTCAGCGTTACGAAAAGTTTTCTTTCAACCGTCGTCGGTTTAGCATTTGACCGGAAACTGATTAAAAGTCTGCAAGACCCGGCGCGTGATTACTCGTCGCCAATCAGCGTTTATAACCAAAACGAAAAATTCGACACGGCGGAAAATTTTGGTAAATCCCGCTTGCTCGAACTCTTTGAAACCGAACACAACCGCAAAATCACCTGGGAGCATCTTCTCAGGCAAACGAGCGATTGGGAAGGAACGCTCTGGGGCAAACCCGAATGGGCAGACCGACCGGACAAGGATGTCAATCTCTGGCTCAATCGCCCGCGCAAAGAACCCGGCGCGGTTTACGAATATAACGACGTGCGCGTCAACGTCCTCGCGCTCGCCGCGCTCAATGTCTGGCGCAAGCCTCTGCCGCAGGTTTTGAAAGAAAATATAATGGACGAAATCGGCGCGTCGAACACCTGGCGCTGGCTCGGTTATGAAAATTCGTGGATTGTTCTTGACGGCGCGCCCGTCCAATCGGTCAGCGGCGGCGGGCATTGGGGCGGCGGAATGTTTATCTCGGCGCGTGATATGGCGCGTTTCGGATTGCTGACCGCGAGCAACGGCAAATGGCGCGATAAACAAATTCTTTCCGCCGAATTTATTAAACAGGCGAAAACGCCAACGCCGGCGCAGCCGACTTACGGTTTTATGAACTGGTTTCTGAACACCGACAAAAAACTGTATAAAAACGCGCCCGCGTCAGCCTTCGTTCACGTCGGCAACGGCACGAATATCATTTACGCCGACCCGGAAAACGACCTTGTTATTGTCGCCCGTTGGATTGAGAACAACGCGATTGACGGCTTTATCGGGAAGATTAACGCCGCTTTGAAACAATGATTGCCGCCGCCTTAAATTGTTTTAATTGACAATCGACGACACGAAAACGAACGGTTCGGTTTTTGTGAAAACGGTTTGATGAAATTATGAGTTTGACACCCAAAATAAAAGAAGTAGTAAATTATTAAGTAGTCGGACAATTTTATTTTAACCTAATTGTTTAGTAGCTAACTTGCCTACTATAAACAAGATGACGGATAAAGCTGTTGTAAAAAGTAGTTTTTTAGATTGATGTGAAATTGTCCTACTAC
>JALZOE010000196.1 GCA_030857325.1 Acidobacteriota bacterium | reverse complement strand
TTTTTGCTTTGCCCAGAAACGCGAGTAAACCAGATTATTGAGAACTCCGTTTTTGACGAGATAAATTTTTTGCGCCGGAATCCCGGCTTGCGCCGATTGCGCGCCGGGAAGTTCTAAGTTCCACGGGTCGCTTAAAATGTTGATGCGCTCGTCGAAAACCTTTGCGCCGAGCTTGGTCTTGCCGCCGAGAGCCGAATACGGACTGCGCCCTTCTTCCGCGCTGCGGGCGTCGAAACCGCCGCCGAAAGAGCCGAGCAGATCGGCGACCGCCTGCGGTTCGAGAATGACCGTGTAAACGCCCGCCTCCAGTGTTTTGGCGTTTCTGCCGTCCAGAGTTCGGCGAATCGCTTCGCGGGCGATGCGCGCCGTGTCCAGTTTATTCGCGTCAAAATGGCTTCGCGCAAAATAACCGGAGCTTGTGCCGTCGGACGTGCGTCCCGTTACCGACAATCCGGCGACCGTATTTCGCTGGAAACCGAAGTTTCCGTTTTTGGTGGCAAACGCCGTTGCTTCGGCTTGCGATTGATAAAAACCGGCGGCGATAATTTTCGCTTTTTCGCTTTCGGCGAGAATGCCGCCGACGGCTTTGGCGCGCGCGGCGGGCGAGATGTTTGCCGTCGCTTCGACAAATCCGTTGACCGCTCTGTAAGTTTGCCGTCCCAGAGTCGGAATGTATTCGCGGTCAACCGGAGCGAGCCTGGCGATTTGTTCGGCTTGTTCGACCGCCTGCCGCAGCGAGTTTTCATTCAAATCGTTGGTTGACGACGAGCCGCGCTTTCCTTCAATCCAAACCGTCACGTTCGCGGCGCGATTTTCACGTTTGCCGCTGGTCAAAAAAGAGTTTTCGGCAAAACGAATGTGCGCGGCGTCTTCACTGCCGACGCTGACGGTCGCGTCATTCGCTTTGACGAACGACAACATTTTTTCGGTGATAGCTTTCGCTTCTTTTTCGGTTAAAAGCATCTTTTTTAATCTCCCTTATGAACGGCGCGGAGTTTGAGCGGCTGTGTTGAGAACGTCGATTTGACGAAATCGCGCCGACGGGCAGCCGTGCGAAACGGCGTTCGATTGTCCGGGTTCGCCTTTGCCGTCGTTAAAAGTTCCGGGCAATAAATAAGTTGACGCGCCGCCAAGCCCGTCGCAGGCGTTCCAAAAATCGGTCGTCCTTGATTGATAAGCGACATCGCGCAGCATTCCGACGACTTTGCCGTTTTTTATTTCCGAGAAAGTTTGTCCGCCGAATTGAAAGTTATAACGCTGCTGGTCGATTGAATAACTGCCGCGCCCGTGAATCAAAATTCCTTTTTCGACGCCCGCGATTAAATCGTCGGTCGAGACGTTTTCTTTCGCCGGCTCCAGCGAGATGTTCGGCATTCGCGGAAACGGAACGCTGCCCCAGCTGTCGGCGTGCAGGCAGCCGTAAGATTTGTCTTTGCCGATGCGCGGCGCTAAGTCGCGCGTGGTTTGCCAATCGACAAAAACGCCGTCTTTAACCAGATACCATTTTTGCCCGGCAACGCCTTCGTCGTCGTAGGCGACCGTCGCAAGTCCGGCGGGCTGTGTTCGGTCGGCGAAAAAGTTGACGATTTTCGAGCCGAATTGCAGCTTCCCGGTTTTATCCGGCGTCAGGAAACTCGTTCCGGCGTAGTTAGCTTCCCACAAAAGAGCGCGGTCGAGTTCGGTCGAATGACCGACCGATTCGTGAATCGTCAAATACAAATGCGACGGGTGCAGCACCAAATCATATTTGCCCGGCTCAATCGGTTTCGCCGTCAGTTTGCCGACGGCTTCTTCGCCCGCTTGTCTGGCTTCGATTAACCAATCCGGTCTTTCGACGTATTCATAACCCATCGAGCGTCCCTCGGCAATTGAGTTTCTCGTCTGAAAATCGCCGCTTGCGCGATTAACCGCCGTTACGCTGAAATTCGGATAACCGCGAATAATATACTGCTCGATGCGCGAGCCGTCCGAAGTCGCCAGAAACTTCTGCTCGTTGACCCACGACATCGAAGAATTTATAAAACTGACGCCCGCCACATTGAGCGCGGTTTCATTGAGTTTAAGGAGAAATTGAATTTTATCGTCGAACGAGATGTCGAACGGGTCTTTTTGAAAAGAGCTTTTCCAATTCGCGTTGACTTTTTCGGCGGGAACTAAAGTTATTTTCCGGCGTTGAAACATCGAATTCGCTTTGGCGATTTCAATCGCGTCCATTGTGGCGCGGCTCACCGCTTTTTCGCTGACATCCGGGCTGGCGGCGAATCCCCACGTTCCGCCCACCAGAACGCGCACGCCGAAACCGAAATTCTGGTTCCGCGCCACGTTCTGCACTTGCCGCTCGCGCGTCGAAATCGCTTCGGTTCGGTAGCGGTTAATCCGAATGTCGGCGTAGGACGCGCCGAGCTTTTTAGCGGTCGAAAGCGCTAAGTCGGCGAGTCTGTTTTTGTTGTCCTGAATTATAACGGCGGCTGCCGCTTCGTTTTCCAAAATCCAGGGCGCGAGCGTTATCGCGCCGAGCGCGAGTCCGGCTGTTTTCAAAAAATCGCGTCGAGATGATGACATATTGTGAACCTCATTAAGCAGATACTTTTTTGTCTTTTAGATAGGATAAGTAAATTAAAAATATCACGGATTATTTAAGCGATACAAGCGAATCTAAAAATACCTCTAAAATTAGTTATTTGGAGGAAGTATTTATAGTCAATTAAAGAAAAAATTTTCCAGCGCGCTCAAAAACCTTTTTTGTTTTGCCGCCTGTTGCTCGAACGAATTAGTTGGTGATGATTCGTGCCGGCAGAATTTGAAACTATCTCTGTGACCCGCGCAATTTATGGGAACTGCAAAAAACTTTTCCTTGTAAACAGATTTTGCCGAGTCTATTTTGTTAGAGTTATCTTTTCCGCCTTGTCGTCAATCTCGATTCGCAATCGCTTTCGATCTGCCTGAAATTCGATTTTCCCGGCGTTTCTGCCGTCAATTCGCGCTTCTCGCGGTCTGGCGGAAACGCCGATCGCTTCAATATATTTTATTTTCTGACCGTTGAAACTTCCGCTGCGGACTAGATTAAGCAAACCTTGCCGGTGTTCGATTTTTACCTCGCGCCAATCATTTTGCCGGTAGCCGTAGCCTTCGCCCGCGTCTTGAAACAGCGTAAAAGTTTCGGTTTTGTCGGGCGCGATTTCCGTGACGACGTTCAATGTAACCGGCGCGTTCGGCATTTCGCCCGTGTGCTGAATCGGGCTTTGCGTCGGGATTATCGCGCCGACGCGGACGAAAATCGGCAGGCGTTCGAGCGGCGTTTGCAGATAATGAATTTTGCCGCTTTCGATTTTTTCGCCCGTGTGCCAGTCAATCCATTCCGCGCCTTTCGGCAAGTAAATTCCTCTAGTTTTCATTCCTTCTTTGACAACCGGCGCGACCAGAACGTCGCTTCCGACCATATACTCGTCATTTATCAGATAAGTTTGTTTATCGTCGGGAAATTCATACCAGAGCGGACGCATAACCGGCTGCCCGGTCTGCTCGTGCTGACGAAAAAGCGTGTAGAGATACGGCAGAAATTGGTATCGAAGTTCGACCGTCGCCCGATTTATGCGCGTGAATTCGTCGCCGAATTCCCAGGGTTCTTTTTTCCCGACCCAGCCGACCGAATGCGAGCGGAAAAACGGCGTGAGCGCGGCGGCTTGCAGCCAGCGGGCGTAAAGTTCCCCGCTCGGCATTTCGGCAAAACCGCCGACATCCGCGCCTACAAATGGCACACCCGAAACGCTCAAATTCGCTAACATCGGAATCGTCAGCGCAAGATGCTCCCAACTCGCGTAATTATCGCCCGTCCAGACCGCCGAATATCTCTGCACACCCGCAAATCCGGCACGTGTCAAAACAAACGGGCGTTTCGTCGGCTCTAATTTTTTTACGCCTTCAAAAGTCGCCCGCGCCATCTGCATTCCGTAAACATTGTGATAACGCCGGTGCGTGTCGGGAAAACCGTCGCCCGCGTGCGGCGTGTCATACGGAAAAGTCTTCGCGGGATGGTGAAAAATCTCCGGTTTTTCGGTTTTGTCGGTCATAAAAGTCGCCGGTTCATTCATATCCGTCCAAAATCCGGCGATGCCTTCGTCCAAATGTCGGCGATAAAATGACGCGAACCAATCACGCGCTCGCGGGTCGGTAAAATCGGGAAAAACGGATTCCTTCGCCCATACATTTCGTATCAAATCCCTGCCGTCCGGGTTTTCGACATAAACATTTTTGCCTTTTCCCTGCCGGTAAACGTCGTAGTTTTCGTCAACCTTAATTCCGGGGTCAATAATCAAAACGGTTTTGAATCCGTCCGCTTTCAAATCCGAAATCATTTTCGCCGGATTCGGGAAACGCTTTTTGTCCCACGTAAAAACGCGGTATTCGTCCATATAATCAATGTCGAGATAAATCACGTCCGCGGGAATTTTATTTCTGCGGAATCCGGCGGCAATTTCGCGGACACGCGATTCAGGAAAATACGACCAGCGCGATTGCTGATTGCCCAAAGCCCAAACGGGCGGCAAAGGCGTTTTGCCCGTCAGATTGGCGTAGTCTTCCAAAATCTTTTTCGGACTCCGACTTTTTCCGCCGGTAAAAACGAAATAATCGAGTTCGCCGCCGTCCGCTCCGAATGAATATCTTTCGGGCGCGGTTTTTCCCATATCGAAATAAGTGCGAAAAGTGTTATTGAAAAATAATCCGTAAGTTTTTCCGTCGTAAAGGGCGTAGAAAAAAGGAATTGATTGGTAAATCGGGTCTGTGCCGATTGTATAAGCAAACGTGTCGGTGTTCCAATTGACGAGATATTTGCCGTTGCGCGACATTTCTAGAAACGCTTTTTCGCCGAAACCGTAGTAAGTTTCGACTTCCGATTTACGAAGTTTCGTCGTTTGAATTTCGCCTGTCGCGTTGTCGAAAACTGTCGGATGTTTCGCGTCGTCCTCGACGATTATTTCGCCTGTTTCATCAAAAATCCGCACGGCGAACGGCGTTTTTTGAACGACCGCTTTCGCGCCGTCGGCATTATTCAAAACAATTGCGCCGCTCGTTTGCGAAACTTTAACAACCGGCGTTTTACGGTCTTGCAAATAATCAATCGCGTAGGAAAAATCGCGCTCGAAAACTCCGTTCGGGGCAATTCGGACGCGCACGACATTCAAACCGAAAAATTCGACTGAAACTTTGGCGCGGCTCGAAGTTTCCAAAACCACGCCGTTCGTTTTAGTTTGAGCGACGCGCGTAACATTTCCGATTGTCTGCCGCGCGGCTTGCGCGGCAGCGACGAACAAAAAAACGAAACAAAAAAAAGCGCAGAAACCGATTGCACTTTTTTTTATCTGAAATTTTTTCAACTTAAATTTGAGCATTTTCATCGTCAATCATCAAAAAGTTATATTTTTAACCGTCCGCGAAATACACAAAATCACGAAAGAAATCACGAAAGAAAGAAGGTTAGTTTTTTTAGTGTGTTTCGCGGATAAATTTTTCTTTAATTTTCCTTAATGTAAATTTGATCAAAGGCTTATCTAATTCAATCCGATCAGTTTAAAAGCCCGCCGCGCGTCTTCGTTCTGCATAAACCAGTGCCAGACTTTTCCGGTTCGCAGATTTTCCGCGCCGATGAGCGAAATACCCAGATCAATACCGAGAACGTCTCCGTTCACCCAACTGTTATGCGGATTAAAAGCGTCGGCGAAACTGTATTTCCCGTAAACTTTATCGCCGTATTTATTTTTCATTTCCTTTAAGGTCGGCAGCGCGATGTCGGGCGTGAACATCAG
>JALZOE010000195.1 GCA_030857325.1 Acidobacteriota bacterium | reverse complement strand
AACCATCGTGTTAATCGTATTTTTCAATTCGAGAATCTCGCCTTTAACGTCAACCGTAATCTTTTTCGACAAATCGCCGTTCGCTACAGCCGTCGTAACGTCGGCGATGTTTCTCACCTGTCCGGTTAAATTCGACGCCATCAGATTCACGTTTTCGGTCAAATCCTTCCACGTGCCGGAAACGCCTTTAACCTGCGCCTGTCCGCCGAGTTTTCCTTCCGTGCCGACTTCACGCGCCACACGCGTAACTTCGGATGCAAACGCGCCGAGTTGAGCGACCATCGTGTTGACGGTTTTTCCCGTCCGCAAAAATTCGCCTTTGAGCGGGCGACCGTCGATTTCGAGATTAAAGTTTTGCGACAAATCGCCTTCGGCAACCGCGCCGATGACGCGGGCGACTTCGGTCGTCGGCTGCGCCAAATCGGTAATCAGCGCGTTGACCGAACCGATGCACAAAGCCCAGCCGCCGGTCGCGTGATTTAAGGTAGCGCGCTGCGCGATTTTTCCTTCCTTGCCGACCACTTCGCTGACGCGTCCCAGTTCGGAAGTCAATTGCTCGTTTTTCTCGATAATTTCGTTAAGCGCGTCATAGATTTTTCCCGTGATACCGCTCGCGTCGTCGGGCAGACGGCTGGAGAAATCGCCTTTTTTGACGGCGGTTAAGACATTTAAAAGCTGTTTCGGGTCGAGATAGTCGGATTCGGCGTGACCGTTTGTTTTCGCCCGATTATTTGCCGCCTGCCCGTTTGTCTTCGACTTTTGAATGACAGCCTTTTTTGTTGACACAACACTCATATTTTTTCCTTTTTTCCGAAAGGCGGAAAGCAATTAAATTATATTTTTGTTTGACTGAAATAGATTTTATTTGACTGAAATGGAAACGACAAATTCGCTTACAAAAAACCGGCTCTTGAATCGAGTATAAAACTAATTGAACTCTATTACTAACTAAAGTTTTACCGGATTATGCGTGCCGCGTCCGGTTGCCGGTAAAAATTCAGCCAATCTTTCTTTTCTTTATTCCTTCGGAAATCAATCGAATCGATTTCGCGCCGGTTAAATTTACCCGAACATCAATCGGACGACCGTAAGCATCAAAAGTTAAATTTCAAACAAAGTGGCGGATGCCGGATTATGACTTTTAACTTTATCGACGCGCTTCTCATTTTCGTAATTTTACTCGGTGTTTTTGTCGGTTGGAATCGCGGTTTTATCCTCGGTTTGCTCGATTTGATTCGTTGGATTGGCGGTATTTTGGCGGGTTTATGTTTCTATCGAACCGTAGCCGGTTGGCTCGATTCTGTTACCGGCTGGGATGCGGTCTGGAATCAGCCGCTGGCGTTTCTTCTGGTTGTCACGGCGACGAGTTTAATTATCGGATTTGCCGGAAATCTCTTTCTCAAACGTCTTTCGCCCGACATTCACCGGCATCGAATCAACCGCGTTCTCGGCACGCTTCCCGGATTTGCCAACGGTTTAATCACGGCGACGCTTTTGTCGGCATTATTGTTCTCGCTGCCGCTTTCGGACAATTTCCACGAAAATTTATCCGCGAGCCGGACGGCGAACCGGTTAGCCGTTTACGGCGAAGAAATCGAGAATGCTCTTGGACCGATTTTTAATCCGGCAGCGCAGCGGACGCTCAATCGTTTGACCGTCAAACCGGAATCGACGGAGCGCGTCGAGCTGCCGTTTAAGGTTGACAGCTCGCGCCCGCGTCCCGACCTCGAAGCCGAAATGCTCGAACTCGTCAACCGCGAGCGCGCAGCAGCCGGACTCGAACCGCTGGTGGCTGACCCGGAGATGACCGAAATTGCCCGTAAACATTCGGCTGATATGTTCGCGCGCGGTTATTTTTCGCATTACACGCCGGAAAATAAAAGCCCGTTCGACCGTATGCGCGAGGACGCGGCGCGCTACACGATTGCCGGTGAAAATCTCGCGCTCGCCCCGACACTGCAAATCGCTCATACCGGCTTGATGAATTCGCCCGGACACCGCGCCAACATTCTGCGCCCGCAGTTCGGACGCGTCGGCATCGGCGTTCTCGACGGCGGCAGGCGCGGCTTGATGATTTCGCAGGAATTTCGTAATTAAATACATTTGGAAACGGTTAGAAAAGTAAGAAATAGGACGCGGACAAACACGAATTGGGCAGATTCGAGCGGATAGATTTTTTACCGCCAAATCTTTTTTCAAAAATCCGTGCTAATCAGCTTAATCAGTGTTTTTCCGTGTCCCATTTCTTTCCTTTTTATCAAATTTTATCTCAAAGCCGTTTGCAGTTTTTCGAGCGCGCCTTCCAAAATCGAATCTTCGCGGGCGATGCAGATTCGCATATACGCGTCCCAATCGTCGCCGTCGGCAAACGCGCTGCCCGGAACGCCCGCAACACCGGCGCGTTCCATCAGGATCTCGTTAAATTTTAGCGCGTCGTCAAACTGTTCGGGAATCCGCGCCCAGATGTAGAAAGCCGAGCCGGAATTGTAAATTTGAAAACCTAAATCGCTCAAAGCGTCGGCGAAAAAACGGCGTTTTCCGTCAAAGCTCAACCGGAGTTTTTCGTAATAATCGCGGTCAGCCATTAAGACTTTGGAAAGCGCGAGTTGCAGCGGCGTCGCCGGGCAAACGTAAATAACGTTTGTCGCGTTGTTGAGCGGCGCGACGAGTTTTCCGCCGCCGTATGCGTAGCCGAGACGCCAGCCAGAAATATTCCACGATTTGGAAAACGAATTGACCGTAATCGTCCGCTCCCACATCTCCGGCAGAGACGCAATGGAAACGTGCGGCTGTTCGCCGGTAACGTAGTGCTCGTAAACTTCGTCCGCGACGCACAATAAATCAAGCTCGCGGCAAACATCGGCAATCGATTCGAGTTCGGAATGCGTCATAACTTTGCCGCTCGGATTGGCGGGCGTGCAGACGATAATCGCTTTTAACGGAAATTCGCTTCTGTTTTTTAATTCGGAACAGCGGGCGCGAAGAGCGTCTTTTTCAAAAGTTAAATCCGCGTCCAGATTAAAGGTTTCGGTTTTGCCGCCGAATTCTTCGATAATGCGCCGATGATACGGATAATACGGTTCAAAAACCAATGCGGAATGATTCTTCAAATAAGTCTGCGCGACGGCGACGAGCGCGCCCGTTCCGCCCGGCGTTATCAAAAGCTCGAACGGCTGACCGTCGGCATCGATCCACAAATTGTTGTAGCGATTGATTTTCTCCGCAACCGCCTGCCGCAGTTCGGCGACGCCTTCGGACGAGCCGTAATGATTTTGGCTGGCGGCGATAATCGCGGCGGCTTCGGCGGCAAGCCGCCCGTTTATCGGAAGCTCGGATTGTCCCTGAACGAGATTTCCGTCCGGCGGCACAAGTTTGGTAATCGCTCGAATATCGGGTTTTATTTTCATTTTCGGTTTTACATTCGGCTAAATTTGAATATAAAAGTAACAGTTTTCGGCGAACATTTCCAAAAAAGCGTCGGCATTAAAAAGCGTTTTTGCCGAACCAATCGTTTACTCGTTGAACTTACACGCTTAAACAATTAAAATAAAATGCTTACAAAATCAAAACGTTTATAAAATATGAATAAATTTTATCTTCTGAAACCTGCAATTCTGGCGTCAATCTTTATTTTTACATCTGCCGGTTTCGCTCAACAAGCCGCGACGCCCGCGCCTAAATCTCTGACCGCCGCAGATTACGCGCGGGCGGAAAAGTTTATGAGCTACAACGTCGCGCCGCTCGTCGACCGCGCGGGCGCGCGCCCGAACTGGCTGCCGGACGAGCGTTTCTGGTATCGCGTTCTAACTCCGCAGGGCAGCGAATTCGTGTTAATCAATCCGGCAGACGGCTCGCGTCAGGTTTTTGCAGACCAGGCGAAACTAAACGCCGCGATTGGGTCAGCCGCGCCCGCAAACGCTGACGCGCGCGCCGGTCAAAGTCAAAATCCGAACGAAGTTTTGTCGCCCGACGGAAAACGCGCCGCCTTTATCCGCGATTACAATCTGTGGATGCGCGATGTCGCAACCGGCAAGGAAACGCAGTTGACGACCGACGGCGTAAAGGATTTCGGCTACGCGACCGACAACGCCGGCTGGACGCGCAGCGACCGCGCGATTTTATCGTGGTCTCCAGATTCCAAAAAAATCGCCACGTTTCAGCAAGACCAGCGCGGCGTGAGCGATATGTATCTGGTAACGACGAACGTCGGCGCGCCGAAACTCGAAGCGTGGAAATATCCGCTGCCCGGCGACCAGACGGTTACGACGATTCAGCGCGTTATTATCGATGTCGATGACCCGAAAGTCGTCCGCTTTCAAATGCCCGCCGACCAGCACCGCACAACCCTGTGCGACGACATTTCCTGCGGCGGCGATTTTACCGATGTCGAATGGAGCGGCGATGCCCGAAATCTGGCGTTCGTCTCCAGCACGCGCGACCACAAACGGGCGAATTTCCGGGTTGCCGACGCCGCGACGGGCGCGATTCGGGAAGTTATGGAAGAAACATCGCCGACCCAATTTGAATCGGGAACGTCCACGGTAAATTGGCGTTATCTTCCCGCCTCGAACGAAATCATCTGGTTTTCCGAACGCGATAACTGGGGACATCTTTATTTATACGATTTGACGACCGGAAAATTGAAAAACCGCATTACAAGCGGCGATTGGATTGTTACACAGGTTCTCAAAGTTGACGAGAAAAACCGTACGATTTATTTTCTCGCGGGCGGACGCGAAACCGGACGCGACCCGTATTTCGCGCACTTTTACAAAATCGGCTTCGACGGCAAAAATCTTCAGCTTTTAACGCCCGAAGACGGCAATCATCAAATCGCTTTGTCGCCTTCCGGGAATTATTTTATCGACACTTACTCGAAGCCGGACGTTCCGCAGACAGTCGTTCTGCGCGATTTAAACGGAAAACTCATTACCACGATTGAAAAAACGGACATTTCGCGCCTGACCGCGACCGGCTGGAAACCGCCGCAGCCGATTGTCGTCAAAGCGCGCGACAACCAGACCGACCTTTACGGATTGATGTTTACGCCGACCAATCTCGATGTAAAAAGAAAATATCCGATTATCAATTATATTTATCCGGGACCGCAGGGCGGCAGCGTCGGCAGCCGCGCCTTTAACCCGGCGCGCAGCGACCATCAAGCGCTCGCCGAACTCGGATTCGTCGTCGTAATGATTGACGGAACGTGCAACCCGCTGCGCTCGAAGAAATTTCACGACGCCTGTTATGGAAATATGGCGGACAACACTCTGCCCGACCAAATCGGCGGAATGCGGCAGCTCGCCGCCAAATATCCGTTTATCGACATCGAACGCGTCGGCATCTGGGGACATTCGGGCGGCGGTTACGCGACGGCGGCGGCGATGTTTCGCTTTCCAGACTTTTTCAAAGTCGGCATCTCGGAATCGGGCAACCACGACAACCGCAATTACGAAGACGACTGGGGCGAGCGCTACATCGGCTTGCTGACCAAAGACGCAACCGGCAAATCAAATTACGAAGACCAGGCGAACCAGAATTACGCCAAAAATCTGAAAGGAAAATTACTGCTCGCTCACGGAATGATGGACGACAACGTGCCGCCGTCAAACACTTTGCTCGTTGTCGATGCTCTGATAAAGGCGAACAAGGATTTCGATTTGATAATGTTTCCGCACGCCCGCCACGGTTTCGGCGCGGCGAGTTTATATATGACGCGCCGCCGCTGGGATTATTTCGTCCGGCATTTGATGGGCGCAGAACCGCCGCCGAATTACGAACTGCGCTCGAAGGCGGACGCGCGTAATACTCCGGCAT
>JALZOE010000194.1 GCA_030857325.1 Acidobacteriota bacterium | reverse complement strand
CGGGCAGGATGCCGCGCTCCCGGTGAATTTCATTACTCAACTGCTGATTGAATTAATTTACTCGTAACTTTAAAAAGAAAAAAACCGGATAAAAATCCGGCTCTTTCCAATAGTTAAAACAAAATTAATCACTCGCCGCTTGCCGCTTTAGCCGCCGGCTGGCTGCCGCGAAGAATTTCCAGAGCTTTTTTAAGCTGTATATCTTCGGCTGCCGGTTTCGGAGCGGCGGGCGTCGGTTTGACTTGCGGCGCGGTTCCGGGCGTCGCCTGCGGCTGCGGTTCCTGATTTTGCTGTTCCTGCCGGTCAACTAATTCGGCAACGTCGAGCGGTTCGGGTGTTTCCGGGCGTTTGACTTCGACCGAAGGCTTGACGCCGGAGTTGGCGCGCTCGTCGTCGAGAAATGTTTTGCCGTTTGCCGACGCCCATTTGGCAACGGTCAAAAGCAAGCCGTCGCCGCCGCGCAACGGAAACAATTGCTGTTCTGTCCCCGCGCCGAAGCTGCGCTCGCCGACCACTTCGCCGCGCTTGCGGTCTAAAATCGCCGAAGCGACAACTTCCGCCGCGCCCGCCGTTCCCAAATCAATCAGCGCGACAACCTGTCCGTCGAAGACGAATTTTTTCGGGTCTGCGGTAAATGTCTGCATAACTTTATTTTCGCGCCCGATGATTTCGCCCAGAGTTCCGTCTTTGATAAATAGATTGGCGACATCGGCGGCTTCGGTAATCGTTCCGGCGGCTACGGAACGCAAATCGAGAATTATTTTCTGAACGCCCTGTTTCTGTAATTCCAAGACGCGCCCCTTGATGTCGGCGGCTTCGCCCGCTTCGAGGCTGTAAACTTTGACGACGCCGATTTTTCCGTCTTCGACGCGGGCTTCGGCTTCGGGAATTTTATACGCGCCGCGCGCGACCGAGAGCGTCTGCGGTTTTGTTCCGGCGCGCAGAACGCGCAGATTTACTTTTGTTCCCGGTTGACCGAGCAGAAGCTGGCGCGCATCGTAAAGCGAAACGTCGCGCGTCGCTTTGGTTTCGATATATTCGATAACGTCTCCGGCTTTTAATCCGGCTTTATCGGCGGGCGAATTTCTAATCACCGACACCACGTATAAATAATTGGAAAGCTGCGAAAATTCCGCGCCGATGCCGGCGAGCGTGTTTTGTTTTTTCGCTTGAAAATCCTTAACCTGTTCCGCCGTCAGATACGAAGAATACGGGTCGAGTCCGTTTGCCAGACCGCGCAGCGCGCCGCCGCGAACCTTTTCCAGATTCGGCTCGTCAACGTAATCGTTTTGAATATGCTGCAAAACCGATTCAAAAATACGAATCTGCGCGCCCGCGTCGTTTATCGGCTGCTGCGCCTGCGTCGCCATTAAACCGCCGACAATGGCATACATCGCAATTGCTGCCGAAACCAGAGCCAATATGAATTTACCGCGAAATGACATTTTTTAATTCCTCTTTATAATGGAAAATGGGAAACCGAAAATGGAAAATGTTTTTTTGAATTGACCAATCTTTTCAATTTTTTCATTATCCATTTTACTTTTATATGGTGCAACCGAAAGAAACGACTAATACTTTTGATTTTACAGATGTTTCCCGCGCCCCGTCGAGCGGCAGAATTCTCGCGCTCGATTTGGGAATGAAACGCATCGGCATCGCCGTCAGCGACGAGCTTCAATTTACGGTTCGTCCCGTCTGCGTAATAGAACGCGCAAGTTGGAAAAAAGTTCTCAAACAAATCGTTTCTCTTCTGGCAGAATTTGATGCCGCCGCGCTCGTTTTAGGTTTGCCGTATAACACGGACGGCTCGGAAAGCGAGATGTCGCGGGAAGCGCGTCGTTTAGCCAGAAATTTTTCACTCTCCGTTTCAGTTCCCGTATTTCTCCAGGACGAACGCGTAACTTCTTACGACGCAACAGGTTATTTAAGAAAAATCGGCGTCAGAGAACAAGACATTCGCAAAAAAGTTGACAGCCAGGCAGCCGCAATGATTCTGAGCGATTTTATCGAACACAAAAATCAATTTAATGGAAAACGGATAATGGATAATGGATAAAGTTTTTTATTATCCATTATCCATTATCCGTTTTTTCAGGGCTTCATCAAAATAACTTCTCTCGCCGCTTTTTCGACTGCCGGTTTTGTAAACGGGAAAATTTGCGTGTCGCCGGATTTCCAGCTTTCCAACTGGTCTTTGTAATGCGGAGATTTCGGGTCGCCGCTCTCGCCGAGTGCGATGCCGTGCAGGGTTGCGTCCCAATTTCCCGGAATTGTGATATGACGCATCGAAACGCTCGCGCCGACGTTCGGCGTCGTACCGCTGCCGTTTTGCGAAAACGCCTCGACTGCGAAAAGTCCGCCGATTAACGGAGCGGATGCGAGCGGATGCGAAAAACTCGCTCTCGCGGCGTTGCCCCAAACCCATTTTGTTTCGTCCGCGCCATATTTTTTCGTCAGATTTTCGCGCGCTTCCCGTTCGGAAATAATCATTATTTGTTTATAATCCGCAAATTCCTTCGGCAGCCAATTTGCCGGTTTTTCTCTGATTATCCAATCGACGAATGACGACAGATTTCCCCAGCCTAATCGCTCCGCCCGCTGCCCGCCGACGTTTGCGGTCAGAATTTTACGCACAAAAATTCTGCCGATTTCATTTGTCAAAAGCGCGCCTTTCGAGTCGGCTGCCATTTTTCCGTCCCAATTCTGCAAAACATTTAACGACTCTTTCGACGCCGCTCCGAGTTTGACGATTTCACGCGCAAAATTTGAATAAGAAATGCTGAAAATATCGTTTTGAATGTTTTTGAAATCGTTGACGGTGAGTTTCGGATTCGATTCTAAAAGCTCGTAAATCCGCCGCGCCCGATACGGCGACGCCCACGAATGCGTCAGAAAATATTTGTAGCTGTCGCCCGCAACGCGCTGGTTCGCCGTAACGATAATGCCTTCGGGCGGATTAAAACTGTTCGGCAAATCTTCAAACGGAACGAATCCCGTCCAATCGCCCGCGTTTGTCGCGCCGTCATAAGGAATCGAACCGTCGCCGGTTCGCCGAATGGGAATTTTCCCCGCGCCGTAATAGCCGATGTTCCCTTTCACGTCGGCGTAAACGAAATTCTGCGTCGCGCCGCCGTAAGTTTTCAGCGCGCTTTTAAAGTCTTCCCAATTTTTGGCGCGGTCGAGGAGCAGAAACGCCGTGAACGAATCGTTTTTCGCGTCAAGCGCCGTCCATTTCAAAGCGTATTTTTTGCCCGCCTGCTCGGAAATAATCACGCCGTTTCGCGTCTCCTGAACTTCCAATGTTTCGCTTTCGGTTTCGGGACTCAAAAGATTTTTCCGCACCTTTATTTCCTCGCGGCGAATCTTTGCGTCCTGCCAACCGTCGGCGGTTTTGTATTGGTTTTTGTCATTAAATGTTTCGATATAAAGGTCTTGCACGTCCGGTCCGAGATTGGTCGCGCCCCACGCGATATTTTCGTTGTGTCCGAGAACAATGCCGGGAATGCCGGGAAATGTAACGCCGGAAACGCGCGAATCGTTTGTCGAAAGATGCGTCAGATACCAGACCGACGGCGCGGACGCGGGCAGATGAGGGTCGTTGGCGAGCATCGGCTTGCCGTCGGCGGTGCGCTTTCCCGAAACAACCCAATTATTGCTCATCCAGTTCGATTCCTGATAAAAACCGATTCTACGGAGCGAAGATTTCCTGATTTCCGCATCAGTTAAAGCCAATTCCAAAAGCGAATTGTCAATCGAAATTCCGGTTTCCGGTTTCCGGTTTCCGGTTTCCGATTTCAAACTTTGAACTTTTGAATTTGAACTTTGAACTTCCCCGTCCTTTCCGACAATCAGAACATCGAGCGGCGTTTTTTCCATAAAAAGACGGTCGAATTTTTCTTTCGGCAAATCGGCAAAAGATGCGCGCAAAACATCCGATTGCCACGTCGTGCTTAAACCGTCGGTGATAATCGCGCCGATGACCAGCGAATCGGTCGGCAGCCATTCGGTCGGGCGATAACGAAGAACCTGAAACTCCGTCGGCAAAGTTTTTTCGTTTAGTGTTGCAACATAAGCATTTACACCGCGAGCGTAATTATCGACAATCGCGCGCGATTCGGGCGAAAAGTTTTTATAAGTTTCGGCGACGATATTGGAAAAACCGAAACGCCGCCAGCGTTTGTCTTCTTCCAGAGTCTGTCTGCCGAACAGTTCAGCCGTTTGCCCGCGCGCCACGCGGCGGTATAAATCCATTTGCCAAAGGCGGTCGCTCGCCGTAACGTATCCCTGCGCGAAATACAAATCGGCGTCGGATTTTGCTTCGATATACGGAATCCCGCGCGCGTCTTTCCGCACGACGACATTTTCCTTTAATCCCGAAACAGTCAGCGTTTGCGTTGGAGACTGGGCAAAACAAGCTGAAATCGTCAGCAAAAAAACAGTCAAAAGCGGTAAAAAAACTTTATTTATTTTCATTATTCTTCGTCCAATTCTGCAAAAATCAAAGCGGTTCGGTTTACGAATTAACCACGACAAGCCGGATTTCCGACATTTCTTCCATAATTTTTGAATTACTTACTCACCTTACGCGGTCAATTTTGGGAATTCCCAAAATCTTGATAATTATTGATATTAAAAGGTTTCTGAAAATGGTTAAAGTTTAATTCCTTTTAACATCAAACATTTACGGAACATTATTTTTATGTCAAACCACATTATCTTGTGGCTTTGAAAATCTGAAAACAGATTTTCAAAGAAATTCGCGTAAGGTGAGTTACTTATTACCTTTAAAATAAAAAAAGGAATCCGGTAAAGATTTCCTTTTTTTATTAAATATTTTCGGCTTTCGATTTACTTATTTGCCGGTATTCGGCGAAAGATATTCGTTGAGAATCGGTTCGAGCGTATTAAAATCGACGGGTTTGTTGATTAAATCGTTACAACCGGCGTCCATTGCCTCTTGATAAAAAAACTGCCCGAACGCCGTCAGCGCGATAATCGGAACCTGAGTTTTTCCGTCGAACTCCCGGATAGCCTTCGTCGCGGTCAAACCATCGACGAGCGGAAGCGATATATCCATTAAAATCATATCGGGGTGCTGCTGCTTAAATCTGTCGATAGCTTCGATTCCATCCGCCGCCTCGACGACTATATACCCGTAACTTTCAACCAGAATCTTCATAAAACTACGCGTATCTTCGTAATCTTCAACGATGAGAATTTTCTTTGCCATAACCACTTCCTTTTCAATTACTGCTTTGAATCAGGACACAATATTTAATAATACCGTGTTGAAAATCGTATCCTGCAATAATGATGCCCAAACATCAAATTTAGTCTGAGAATGACAAAATCGGCAAATTCCTATTTGTATTTCAAGAAATTTCTGTTTAATATAATCGTGGCTTAAACATCGGCTTTCGCGGGAATTATTTCCTAGCCGGATTAAGCGCGTAAAATTAGTTTTTTGCACCCTTAGCTCAGCTGGATAGAGTATCTGACTTCGAATCAGAGGGTCGCAAGTTCGAATCTTGCAGGGTGTACCATTATTTTCAATAGCTTAGAGGCATTTAATAATGCCTCTTTTCTTATTCACACCTACAATTCACACCAAATAATTCGCCTTGTCTTGTTTTCACATTAATTTCTTATTCAAACTTTCAAGTTTCGCCGAAACTTTAGCCGACTTTTACAAATTAAAGTAGACGTATTGACGAATACTTTCAATTATTTTATATTTGAATCTATGAATGATTTTATCAGCACCAAAGCGGCATCGGAAAAGTTAGGTTTGAGCATTCGGCGCGTGCAAGCCTTAATCACTTCGGGCAG
>JALZOE010000193.1 GCA_030857325.1 Acidobacteriota bacterium | reverse complement strand
GAAAAGAGCATCTTCCGGCTTGGATTGGAGACTTTGCGTAATTGTTTCTGCCAAATGACAACAAACTTTAGACAAAAGCAGCGGTTTCAACAACTTACGCTACTTTTGTCCTGTACTTAGATTAATAGCTTAGAATGTTAAGTCAGGGAATATCAACTCGTTACAGAAAACGAACGCTCGGTGCTTTTTTCATAGAAATCCGCTTCGATAAAACAGTTGCGTAAACCGGCTTCCTGAGAAATTTCCCGATGTAATTCATCAATCTGCTTTCGCAGGTCTTCATCGTCTCGATAGGTAAAGGTGAGTTCATATTCCCAACCGGCTAATTTTTTCATTTCATAATTTGAAAGATAATATTGCTCAATTCTATCTCTTACGCGGTGAGCAAAAACGACTAACTCATTGAATCAGCTTATCAATCTCGATAATTGTTACAGTTTCGAGATTGATAAGAATATCGACTTTTATTTTTCTATTTGCAACCGGGAAGGATGAACAGAAATACTGTTGCCTTCAGTCCATTTAACTTTAATTATAGCTTCACCGTCGTTATTGATGTTAAAACCAATAATGTGTCCATAGGAAAAGCCTGTCCCTGATTTCAAACTAACGGTTGTGCCGATTTTGAAATCACTCAATTTATAATTTAATTCATTTGTTTTTGTCAGCATAAAAAATCACTCCATTCTTTGGATGCTTAACGCGACAATCTGAGCAAGATTTTCTAAGAAGCTGTTTGGAAACTATTTCTAAAAATTAAGCATTGTTGGTTTCAAAGGACTTATGCTATCAAGCCAATTTCAGAAAACGACAATTATGTCGTAAAATCAGCTGATTTTACGAGTTTCCAAACAGCTTCTAAGCGATACGCGCCCCGTTGATGTCGGCGGCGAATCGCCGCGTTCGCGGAAATTGTCCGTCGGCGGTTGTCGCCTTGATGCCTAAAAAGAATATGACCGCGATGAGCGGCAGAAGTAACAGTATTTTTTTTATTTTATTTTCCCCCGTGTTCGTAAAATTCCTTGTTTGGTGCTCCGTCCGGTTAGAAACGGGTTAAATAGTGAAAAGTTATATGCCGTTTTCTTTTATCCGCTCGTGCGGGCGATTCCGGCTTATTTATTTCCTAAACGCCTCGCGTAAACCTCGCGCCGCCTGCGCGACGGCTTCGCGTGCTTTGTCGAGAACCGCGCCCGTGCCGAAAAATTCGTGCGTGACGCCCGCGTAGTTTTCGTTATCGACGCGCACGCCTGCCGCTTTCATTCGCTCGCCCAAAAGTTGTCCTTCCGAGCGCAGCGGGTCAATCTCCGCGGTTATCAAAGTAGTTGTCGGCAAACCGCGTAAGTTGGCTTTGACAAGTGAAATTCGCGGGTCGTTCGATTCGGATTGATTTTTCAGATAGTATTTGAGAAACCACGAAAGCATTGCGCGGTTTAGCGGTTTGGCGTTGGCATTTTCAATCATCGAAGGTGAGTTCAAATCATTGTTCGCAACCGGATAAACGACGACCTGATGAACCGGCGTTTGAATCTTTTTATCACGCGCCATTATCGAAACATTTACCGCGAGATTTGCGCCCGCGCTTTCTCCGGCAACGGCGATTTTTGTCGGATTACCGCCTATCGCCGCCGCATTTGTTAATGTCCAACGATACGCCGCGAAAGCGTCGTCGTGCGCGGCGGGAAATTTATTTTCCGGTCCCTTGCGGTATTCGACCGAAACGACAATCGCGCCCGCCGCGTTCGTCAAAGCCCACGCCGACGAATCTATTATGCTCGGCGCGAATCGGGCAACCGTTACAGTATCCGCCATTGCGCTGCAAAGTGCCGGATATATCAAATACGCGCGCGGTCATATTACCGTTACGAACCGCGCCGGACTCGGAGATTTTACTTGTGATTGTTATCAGGCGGTTAAAAAAGAATATGATCGTTTACCAAGATAAATGCTTTAAAAGTTCTTCACGCATCGGGCGCGTTTTTGCTCCCGATGCAATATCGCTAATTTCCACTTCAATTTTCCATTTCCGCTTTTCAGCTAAGGCACCTAAATGAAATTATTTACACGAAAAATTTATAATCTGCCAAAGGAATAGGTGCGAATTGTCCGCGAAGCATAGGAGAAGCGGAAGACTTTAGCCGAGCATTGTTCTGCTAGTTTAATTCGACAGGAAAACATTTAAGTTTCATTCCGTGCGGTAAGTCATTTGTCTGCTCTTAAGACAATATACTGCGTTTGCGTTATATGAGATTTAGGCGGAAAATGTTTTAACGTCATTTCTAATGAGTAATTTTTTATTACTGTTCCGCTAAAAAATTAAAACAAACGGCTTTTACCGGAGAGGTCATAATAATGTCGAAATTTTTCTGTCGCTTCCTGTTTTTGTTTTTACTCTTGTCTTTCGCTACCGAAGTATTTGGTCAGTGGACGAACCGCTATCCAAAAATTGCGAACGTGTCGCATCACGTTTATCTGGAAGGCTACAACCTGCCGACGCTCAATCAGGGCGCGACCGACCCGGCGGTCGCGCCCGACGGAAAAACCGTTGCAATTGCCGCGCGCGGCTGGATTTGGCTGATGGACACGACGAGGCGCGAAGCGAGACGCCTGACAAAAAGCGGCGCGGTCGATTCGCGCCCGGCTTGGTCGCCCGACGGCAGACAAATCGCTTTTGTCAGAGATGACACGAAAGACACGAGCATTGTTTTAATTGACACGGCAGGCGGCAGGGAAAAAGTTCTGGTCGATTCGCCCGCGCTCGACCTTGACCCGGTTTTTTCGCGCGACGGACGCGCCGTGTTTTACAGTTCGGCGGAAGCCGGCGATTTGGATTTGTGGCGTATCGAGCTTGCGACGGGCGCGAAAAAACGCTTAACCAGCGACCGCGGGCAGGAACTTCAGCCGCAGCCTTTGCCCGACGACGCACAGCTTATGTATGTGGCGAAAGTCGGCTCGATTGATTCGGTTTCGATTCTTGATTTGCGCGACAACTCAAAACGTATTCTGCATTCGGAGGGAATCGCTTCGCAAATGCGCTCCGCGCTCAAACCCGACGGGCGGAGTTTCGCCGTCAACCTGCCTGTTCAGGATCGCTGGCAGTTGTGGCTGATGGATACCAAAGGCAGCCCGGCGATTCAACTTGCGCGAACGGCTGAATATCCTCTTATGCCAGCGTGGAGTCCCGACAATACCTTTATATATTTCGCCGAGCCTGACGCTAATGAGCGTTTTCGCCTTTACCGGATTTCGCCGATGGGCGGCACGTCGGAAGACATTTCGCCGCTTTCGTGGAATTGGGGAGAGCCGACCGCGCGCGTTCTCGTCAAAACGCGGCGAGCGGGCGCGGAAGCAAATCTGCCCGTGCGTCTGACGGTCGTTGACGGCAAAGGACATCCGGTTCTGCCCGACGAGGGACAGGCGCGTTTCGACGGGCAAAACGGAACGGTGTTTTTTTATTCGCCGGGCGTAATCGAGTTAGAAGTGCCTGCCGGCGACGTGCGCGTGCTGGCGACACACGGCTTCGGAACCGTCGCGCAAACGGCGACGCGCAAAATTCGTGACGGCAGGACGGAAACGATTGAAATCGAGATGCCCGCGCCGTTATGGAATCCGGCTTCCGACGGCTGGTATTCGGCGGATTTGCATTCGCATCTCAACTACGGCGGACCGTATCTTTTAACGCCCGAAGACATCATTCTCGATATGCAGGGCGAAGCGCTCGATTTAGCCACGCCGCAGCTTGCCAATCTGCATACCAGATTTATCGACCTCGAATGGTGGAACTGGCGGCGCAGCCAGTTGCCGATGATTGTTTTCGCGCAGGAAGTCCGCTCGCATTTTCTCGGTCACGTCGGCGTGGTCGGCGCGGATTCGCTCTTTTATCCGTGGTATTCCGGTCCCGGTTATCCCGTTTACGATGACATTGATTTGCCGAACTCCGCCGTGCTGCAATTTGCCCGGAAGCACGGCGGCATTAATTCCTACGTGCATCCGGTTTCGACAAAAAACCCGTTTCCGGCAAATGCCGCTCCGAACGGACTGCCTTTAGAACTCGTGCCGGACGCTGTTTTAGGCGATGTTGACACGCTCGAAGTAACCTGTCTTTGGAGCGACGAACTCGGCACGAGCGAAGCGTGGTATCGGCTGCTCAATCTCGGAATTCCGATCGCTCCGTCCGCCGGAAGCGACACGATGCACAATTTTTACCGCACGATGGCGATTGGCGCGACGCGCATCTACGCCAAACCCGACGGCGCGATGAATCTGCCGAATTACCTCGAAGCCGTCAGGCGCGGTCGCAGTTTTGTAACAAACGGTCCGCTCATCAAATTCAGCGCGGGCGGCGCGGAAGCGGGCGGAGTCGTCGGCGCAACCGTCAATCAACAAATCGAATGGAAACTTGAAGCGGCGTCGCCCGCGCCAATCGAAAAAGTCGAAATTCTGGTCAACGGAAAAGTAGTCTGGAGCGGTCAGGGCTTAAGCGAAGCGGGACGCAAAACTTTTGCCGGTAAAGTAAACGCTCCGACCGGCGGCTGGATTGCCGCACGGATTTACGGCGGCGCGACCCGACCGCCGATGTCGGACAGTTACCCGTTCGCGCACACCGCGCCAATCTGGTTCGGGCGCGTTGGAAGTTCCGATGCGGCGGCGGCAAAAGCGTCCGCGCAAGACCTTTTGCGCTGGATGGATGTCGCCGAAAAACGGGTGGAACAGGGTTATTCGGGCGCGAAGGTAGATAATTTAAAGAAACGCTTCGTCGAAGCACGCCGCATCTTGGAGACGCGCGCAAAGTAATCCTCGAAGTTAAAGAACACATTACAAAACGGTCAGTCCACTTTCTTAACATTATGAAAACTGAAAAACAAAGTCGGCGCGAGTTTTTGAAATCGAGCGCGATTGGCATTGCCGCGCTGGGGCTTGTGAAAAATACAACCGCCGGCGAGTTTATCTTCTCCGAGCCGCACATCGAGTTAAACGAAGTAACCGTCAGCGAACTGCAAGCCGGAATGAAATCGGGCAAATTTTCCGCCAGAGTGCTCGTCGAAAAATATCTCGAAAGAATCAAGGAGATTGACCCGAAACTTAATTCCGTTATCGAAACGAATCCCGACGCGCTGCGAATCGCCGAACAAATGGACAAAGAACGACGGCGCGGCAAAGTGCGTTCGATGATGCACGGCATTCCCGTTTTGATAAAAGACAACATTGACACGGCGGATAAAATGAAAACGACCGCCGGAAGCCTCGCGCTCGCGGGTGCGCCAGTGCCGAAACAGGATGCGTTTATTGTTCAGCAATTACGCAAATCCGGCGCGGTCATTATCGGCAAAACGAATCTATCGGAGTGGGCGAATTTCCGCTCGACCAAATCCATCAGCGGCTGGTCGGGACGCGGCGGACAAACGAACAATCCATATATTTTAGACAAGAATCCGTGCGGCTCGTCTTCGGGTTCGGGCGTGGCGATTTCCGCCAATCTCGCGGCGGTCGCGGTCGGGACGGAAACCAACGGTTCAATCATTTGTCCGGCGACGAGAAGCGGCGTCGTCGGCGTCAAGCCGACGCTCGGATTAATTTCCAGAAGCGGCATCATTCCCATCGCGCACACGCAGGACACCGCCGGACCGATGACGCGAACCGTGGCTGACGCGGCGATTCTTCTCGGTATTCTTGTCGGAAAGGATAAAGCGGACGCGACGACTGCCGATAGCAAAAAAGGCGTGAAAGATTACACGAAGTTTTTAGACCTTGACGGTTTGTGCGGCGCGAGAATCGGCGTGGCGCGTCAGTTTGTCGGAAATAACGCGAAGCAGAAGGAAATCTTTGAATCGCACCTCGAAGTTTTAAAGTCCGGCGGCGCGACTTTGATTGACGTAACT
>JALZOE010000192.1 GCA_030857325.1 Acidobacteriota bacterium | reverse complement strand
GGCGCGTTATCGAAGGCGAAGAATTTCAAAAAACGATGTCGAGCGCCGAATTTCATTACTTGTGCGGAAAATATGTCAGAGAAAGAGAAGGGAAACTCGGCTTGGAAAACAAATCGCTGCTCGCCGTTGCCTACGAATACGGCGTGCCGATTTACACTTCAAGTCCCGGCGATTCGTCAATCGGGATGAACATCGCCGCCAAAGAATTGCAGGGAAGCAAATTAATCATCAATCCGAATCTCGATGTCAACGAAACCGCTTCGATTGTTTTAGCGGCAAAACGCGGCACGATTCACACGGGCAAAAAATCGAAAAAAGGCGGAAAATCCGCGATATTTATTTTAGGCGGCGGCAGTCCGAAAAACTTCGCGCTGCAAACCGAACCGCAGATTCAGGAAGTTCTCGGCATCGACGAAAAAGGACACGATTACTTTTTGCAAATCACCGACGCGCGTTCCGACACGGGCGGTTTGAGCGGTGCAACTCCTGCGGAAGCAGTAAGTTGGGGCAAAATCGACCCCGACCAATTGCCCGACGCGGTTGTCGCTTATGTGGATTCGACCGTCGCGCTGCCGATTATCACGGCTTATTCTCTTGCTCGCCACGAACCGCGCGAGCCGAAACGCCTTTTTGACCGGCGCGAAGAATTTATGAATTTGCTGAGGAAGGAATATGAAAAATCAACCAGAAGATGAAATTGCGCCACAGAGAATACAGAATTTTTTAGCCGCGAATTACACGAATTACACAAATAAAAACAACGAGAAATTCGTGTTATTTTTGTAAAGCGCGGCTAATTATTTTGAAATTCTCCGTGTTCCCTGTGGTGAATAATTTTTATGAAATTGCAAGCTGAACTTGACGACGAAAAACACGAAATCAGTCTAAAACAAACGGGCGGAAATGTCGCCGCCGAAATCGACGGACGCCGTTACGAACTCGAAGCGCATTTAGTCGAGCCGAATGTTTATCTCTTAAAACACGAAAATCGAATTTATCAGATTTTCGTCGCGCCGAATGAAAAAACGGGCGAGCCTTTTTTGGTTAATTCCGGTAAAAACGATTTTGAAATCACATTAACCGACCCGAAACGAATGCGGCATTCGGCGGGCGCGGACGAAAACGCGGGCGGCGCGGCGGAAATCAAGACGGCGATGCCCGGAAAAGTCGTGCGCGTTCTGGTCGAAGCGGGCGCGGGGATTCAAAAAGGCGACGGCGTTTTGATTGTCGAAGCAATGAAGATGCAGAATGAAATGAAAGCGCCGAAAGACGGCACGGTTAAGGAAATCCGCGTTGCCGAAGGCGCGACCGTCAACGCCGGAGACGTTTTGGCGGTTATCGAATAAAAATAACGAATAAAATTTTCCCGCAGTGGCGCAAAGCGCGCAAAGTATAAATTTGATGGCAGATTCAAAACAAATCGAAAATCGAAAATCGAAAATCGAAAATCTGAAAATTCTTCTCTGGGACATCGATGGAACTTTGATGAGTTCAAACGTATCCGGCGCGTTCAAGCAATATTTCGCGCCCGTAATGGAAGAAATCTACGGCAGTTCCGGTAAATTGGACGGACTAAAGGTTTCGGGAATGACCGACACGCAGATTTTCTATGAATCTTTGCGCGATGAAGGTTTTACGCCCGAACAAATTCTCGGCGCGTCGGACAAACTTCTGCCGGTTTTCAAAAGGCGAATGACCGAAATTATCGGCAAAACCGAAACGGCATATATAATAAAGACCGGCGCGCGCGCGATTTTGGAAGCTACTTCAAAAGATTCGCGGTTTTTGAACGCGCTTTTGACGGGAAATCTGTCGGTGGCGGCGCAAATCAAGCTCGAATATTTCGATTTATGGAAATATTTTGAAAACGCGCCGAACGTTTTCGGCGAAATTTCGCACGACCGGCGCGAACTCGGCAAAAAAGCCGTCGGGATTGCCGACAAATTTTTGGGCGCGAAATTAAAACCCGAACAATTCGTCGTCATCGGCGACACGCCGAACGACATCGCGGCGGCTCGCGCTTTCGGGGCGCGAATGGTTTCGGTGGCGACGGGCAGAAATCATCCGCCGGAAGAATTGGCGAAATATAAACCAGACGTTTTGCTAAACGATTTGTCGGATACGAAAAAACTTCTGGAAATTTTTAAGAATTTATAAACCGCCGCCGCAGATTTTGCAGAAACCGGCGTCGTCGTCGTGGTCGGACGCGCCGCATTCGGGACAAGCCCGCGTCGGATTTTTTCTGCCTGAGCGCGTCAATTCCGCCGTAACGATTCCGGTCGGCACGGCGATAATCGCGTAACCCAGAATCATCACAATCGAAGCGAGCGTTTTACCGAGCGCGGTTTTCGGCGACAAATCGCCGTAGCCGACGGTCGTTAAAGTAACAATCGCCCAGTAAATGCCGGTCGGAATATCGAGAAAACCATTTTCTTCGCCTTCGATGACATACATCAGCGAGCCGACGACGACGACAATGGCTAAAACGGCAAGCAGAAAAACGCTGATTTTTCGTTTGCTCGCCGCCAGCGCCGAAGTAATGACACGCGCTTCGGAGACGTATTCGGCGAGCTTTAAAATGCGGAAGATACGAAGCAGGCGCAGAATGCGGACAACCAAAAGATAATGCGTTCCAGGCAGCAGAAGGCTCAGAAATCCGGGAATTATTGACAGCAAATCGATGATGCCGAAGAAACTAAAGGCGTAATTAAGCGGTCGGCGAACGCTCACCAGGCGCAGAACGTATTCGACCGTGAACAAAATCGTAAAAATCCATTCGATATAATAGAACGCTTCGCCGTAATCTTCGCGGTAATGCCTGACGCTTTCGAGCGTTACGACGACGACGCTCGCCACAATCAGCCATAAAAGAACAAGGTCGAAAATCCTGCCGGCGCGCGTGTCGGATTCAAAAATTATTTCGTGAAGACGCTTGAGAACCGGCGTTTCGGGCGTTTGCGCGGCGGATTTTTTCATAAAATTTTATGTCCGGTGAAAACCGCGCTCGATGTCTTTCATCGTCAGGCGCAGGATTACGGGTCGCCCGTGCGGGCAAGTAGTCGGCGAAGATGTCGTCAATAATTTATCAATCAGCCACTGCATTTTTTCGGGCGTTAGCTTCATATTTACCTTGACGGCGGCTTTGCAGGCTAAGGACGCGGCAATGTCATCGCGCAAAGTCGCCTTTGCGCCGCCGCGTTTGTCGCGTTCAATTGTGTCTAAAATTTCCGCTAAAAGGTTGCGCGCTTCCGACGGCGGCAAATCGGTCGGGACGGACTTTATCGCAATCGTTCTGCCGGACAGACGCATTAAACCGAAGCCGCAATTTTCTAATTCTTCTTCGATTTCCGAAAATGCGACGGCTTGCGCGGGCGTTAAATCGAATGTTTCCGGCAGTAACAAATTTTGCGATTGAATCGCCCGCTCGGTTTCCTTTCGCCTGAATTTGTCGAATAAAATCCGCTCGTGCGCGACGTGCTGGTCGATGAGCAGCATTCCTTCGTCGTCAACCGCGATAATATAGCTTTCGTGAAGCTGCCCGATTGGACGGATTTTTGACGATGATAAATTTTCGACTTCAATCGATTTAGGGATTTTTTCGCCCGAATCGAACGGCGGCAATACTTGATTAGTTGTGATTTGGTTTTCGGGTTTCGGTCTTTGGTCTTTGGTTTCTAATATCTGTTCGTCTATAAATATCTGTGATTGGTTTTCCTTTTCTTGTAATCCATAACTCATAACTCGTGATTCGCTTTCCGTCGTTCTTGTTTCCGCCGTTTGCTCAAATTCATCCGACGAGACCGGAATTTCAAAATTTGTGATTGGATTTTCAGTAGATATTTCATTTGCGGCACACTCGGGTTCGACGGATTTTTCAACGATGCTTTCAAAACTTTGAATCGCCGCTGAATCTTCAACTGCAAAGTCGATTTTCGGTTGATAATCTCCCTGCGCCTGCGCTGAAAAATTCGGATTGTTCGCTGCAATCGTTTGAGATTCAAAACTTTGCGTGTTTTGATTTTGTCCGTTATGCAAATTGACGATTTCTTCGCGCAGAATTCCGGCATTTGTTAAAGATTTACGAATCGCCTCGGCGATAACTTCTTTGACGGCTTCACTTCTGCGAAAACGGACTTCGGTTTTCGCCGGATGCACGTTTACGTCGATTTCTTCGAGCGGAATGTCGAGAAACAAAAAAGCGACCGGATAAACGCCGTGCGGCAGCACGGAACGAAAGCCTTCCAATAATCCGCCCGCGATGATTTTATCGCGGACAAAACGCCCGTTGATAAAAAAATACTGCCCGTCTCTGGTCGTGCGCCGTTCACGCGGCGCGGAAACAAAACCGTTGATTTTGGCGACAAATTCGCGCCCGCCGCCGACGGGAAGAAGGCTTTCAATCATATTCGCGCCGAAAATCTGATACGCCCGCTCGCGCAAATCCTTGGCGGGCGACAGGCGCAGAACGTCGCGCCCGTTACTTGTTAAAACAAACGCGATTTCCGCGTTTGCCAGCGCGTAATGCGTAACGATGTTTGTAAGATGATAATTTTCCGTCGCTTCGGAGCGCATAAATTTTCGGCGTGCGGGCGTGTTGAAAAACAAATCGCGCACGGAAATCGTCGTGCCTCTGGTGCGCGCCGCGTCTTTTACGTCGCGCAGTTTTCCGCCTTCGATGTAAACTCTGATTGCCGCCGCGCCTTCTTCGATTTTAGTTACGAGTTCGACTCTGGCGACCGACGCAATCGACGCCAGCGCTTCGCCGCGAAAACCGAGCGTTTCAATCCGGCTCAAATCTTCGAGCGTCTTTATTTTCGATGTCGCGTGCCGTTCAAAAGCTAAAACGGCGTCGTCGCGAAACATTCCTTCGCCGTCGTCCGATACGCGCATTAGTCGTCGCCCGCCGAGTTCGATGTCGATTTGAATACGTTTCGCGCCCGCGTCCAAAGAGTTTTCAACTAATTCCTTAACCACCGACGCTGGACGCTCGACCACTTCGCCCGCCGCGATTTGATTTGCCAGATTGTCGGATAAAATTTTTATTTTATTCATTCAATTTTT
This sequence comes from Acidobacteriota bacterium, assembly GCA_030857325.1. Taxonomy (GTDB): domain Bacteria; phylum Acidobacteriota; class Blastocatellia; order Pyrinomonadales; family Pyrinomonadaceae. Next base: position 824 of record JALZOE010000192.1, on the reverse strand, counting down.
TGAAAGTTAGTTTCTACTAAATTTATTATCGTGCAAGACGATTTTATTTCAAACTTGAATCCAAATTCAAAAAAGTTTTCAGTCTGTTCGATTTCCGGCAAGCGACAAATTTCACAAGCCCGCTTTGCGAAATTTTAGCCGTTTATGCTATTCTTTTTCTTTTATTATCATACCTTTTTTGTTGTCTATGACAGGAGTAAAATTTAAAAATGACTAACAATGGAAACGGTCAGCAAACCGGACAAATCGTGCAGATTATCGGTCCGGTGATTGACGTGGAATTTTCAAACGATTATCTGCCGCCGATTTATCAGGCGTTGCGCGTAACCAGCGACGGTTCGACGACCGAAACGGCGATTGACGTTATCGCCGAAGTCCAGCAGCATCTGGGCGAAGGGCGCGTGCGCGCCGTCTCGATGCTGCCGACCGACGGAATGGTGCGCGGAATGCGCGTTATCGACACGGGCGGACCGATTACCGTTCCCGTAGGCGACGCGACTCTGGGGCGCGTGATGAACGTCATCGGCGAGCCGGTTGACGAACTCGGTGCGGTCGAATCGGAAAGCCGCGCTTCGATTCACCGCCACGCGCCATCGTTTGACGAGCAGGCGACGGAACTCGAAATGTTTGAAACGGGAATCAAGGTTATCGACCTTATTCAGCCGTTCAAACGCGGCGGAAAAATCGGTCTGTTCGGCGGCGCGGGCGTCGGCAAAACGGTTTTAATTATGGAGCTGATTAACAACATCGCCAAAGCGCGCGAAGGTTATTCGGTTTTCGCCGGTGTCGGAGAGCGAACACGCTAAGGCAACGACCTGTTGCGC
>JALZOE010000191.1 GCA_030857325.1 Acidobacteriota bacterium | reverse complement strand
GTTGATAACACCGCTTCTGGCAATCGGGCAGACGCGCGTTCCGATGTCGAAAAACAAGTATAGCGTGCAGCAGGACGTTGAGCTTGGTCGGCGCGCCGCGGCGGAAATCGAACAGCAGATGCCGATTCTGAACGATTACGAAGCGACTCGATATGTTCAGGAAGTCGGTCGCCGTCTGGTCAACGCGATTCCGTCGGAATTTCGCCAGCCCGGTTTTCAATATTCGTTTAAGGTCGTCAACGCCAGAGACATCAACGCGTTCGCGCTTCCCGGCGGACCGATGTATGTCAACCGCGGAATGATAGAAGCGGCGCGCAACGAAGGCGAAATGGCTGGGGTTATGGCGCACGAACTCGCGCACGTCGCGCTCCGGCACGGAACGGCGCAGGCGACCAAAGCGGCGAATCCGAAAGCGCAGCTGCCAGCAATCGGCGGCGCGATTCTCGGCGCGATTCTCGGCGGTCAGGCGGGCGGCGCAATCGCGCAAGCCGGTCAAATTGGTTCGGCGGCGATTGTTACCAAATACAGCCGCGAATACGAAACGCAAGCCGACATTCTCGGCGCGCAGATTATGGCGAACGCCGGTTACGACCCGCGTGATTTAGCCAATATGTTTAGAACTATCGAACAGCAGAGCGGCGGTTCGCGCGCTCCTCAATGGCTGAGCAGTCATCCGAATCCGGGCAATCGCTATGCAAATATCGAACGCGAAGCGCGATTGCTGCGCGTGTCGGGAAATCCGATTGGGCGCACCGCGCAGTTTGAAAGAGTTCAAAGCAGATTAAGAGGAATGTCGCCCGCTCGAACAATGCAGGAAATCGCGCAAAACGGTCAGCGATACCCGCAGCAGGGCGGCGGTCAGGGACAAAGCCCGATTGCCGGCGGCAGATACAGCCGCCGCGTTCAGCTTCCCTCAGCCCGCTCGCAGGTTTTCTCAAGCGGCGGCATCCAGATGAGCGTGCCGAGCAACTGGCGGCAGTTTTCGCCAGGTCAGAGCGAAGTCTGGTTTGCGCCCGACGGCGCTTACGGCGACCAGGGAATTACGCACGGCGCGTTAATCGGTTTCAGCCAAGCGAGAAGCAATAATCTTGACCAGGCAACCGAAGGTTACGTCAACGGTATTTTGCAGAGTAACAATCACCTGCGCCAGACTTCAAATTACTCGCGCGTCAACTTCGCTGGAAGACAAGGCTACGCAACGGTTTTGTCGGGACGCTCGCCGGTTACTAATCAAAATGAAGTAACGACCGTTTACACAACTCAGCTTCGCAACGGCAATTTGTTTTATGTCGTTACGGTCGCGCCGCAAAACGAAGCCGCCGGCTACAACAACGCTTTCCGCCGAATGCTCGGCTCGCTTCGCATCAACGATTAAGAAACAGTTTTTACAATTTGTTTCGCTAATAGAAAAAGGCTGGAGTAACTTAACTCCAGCCTTTTCCATTTTCATTCAAAACCGCCGGAAACTCTTTTCGCTTTCGGAATTTCCGTCTGAAATTTCCGGGCATAAGTTTCTCGCAGGTTTTAAGTTTGATAGAATTGCGTTACGACGAAGGAAACAATATGAAAATGCTTTCGGAAACTGCGGCGCTCTCTAAACTGCAAAAACTTAAAACGGCTTACAGAAGTTTTATCAAAACAAACTACGAACACAAAGCCGCGAGCTGCGCCGCTTGCCCGACAAAGGGAGCGTGCTGTCTCGACGCGCATTTCGTCAATGTCCATATAACAAAACTCGAAGCCGTCGCAATCGGCGGAACTTTGGAAAAACTAAGTGAAGATAATCGGCGCGAAGTTTACAGACGTGTTGCCGAAACAATCGAAAAATACGATTTAAAGAGCGAAGGCGACACTTTCAAAAAAACTTTTGCCTGTCCTTTGTTTGAAAAAGAGGTCGGCTGTCTGGTTCATTCCGGCGGAAAACCCGCGCCGTGTATTTCTCACGCCTGCTACGAAAACCGGAAAGATTTGCCTCCCGATTATTTGCAGGAACGAATCGAAACGAGCATCGAAAAATTAAATAAAAAAACCTACGGCGGCGGTTTGAATCAACTCGCGATTCCTGTCTGGCTCGATTTAGTAAATCCGTTTGATGATTAAGTAATAGGTGTTAGGTTTCAGCTAATAACTAAACTACAGAAACACGCACGCGCGTAAGTGTGTTGCTCCGCCCTTACTCCGTGCGGGTTTCCGCATTTATAAAACTATTCTGTCCGATTACTTACCTAAAAATAAAATCGAGCAAAGTAATAAAGAATCGGCGCGTTGAAAAGCAGGCTGTCGAGTCTGTCTAATAATCCGCCGTGTCCGGGCAGGATGTTTGCCGCGTCTTTGGCGTTTGAACCGCGCTTCATCGCGCTTTCCGTCAAATCGCCGCAAACTCCGACAGCACTCATCACAATCGCCAGCGGAATCGAAATTTTGTAGGACAATTCGGGGAAAAACGTCAGCGAAGAAACAAGCGCGAAAATCGAACTGAAAACCAAGCCGCCGACAACGCCTTCCCAGGTTTTTCCGGGGGAAATGTCGGGCGCGAGTTTGTGCTTGCCGAGATTTTTTCCGACGTAATACGCGCCCGTGTCCGCGCCCATCACGACGAGAAAAAAGAAGGCGAGCAGTTTCGTCGAAAGATGCGGAACAATCGGGTTTTCAAAACCGACGCGCATCGAAACGATAAATCCGCCCAAAAACACGACATACAAAACGCCTGAAACGGTTACGCCGATGCCCGCGAGCATCTTTGAAAAATCCTTTTGAAAGCGAAAAGTCTGCGTGATGAGAACGGCAATCAAAAAAATCGCCAAAGTTAAAAGCAGTAAATCAGGCGATTTCGCCGGCGCGTCAAACAAAAAGGCGACAAAAAACAACGCCGCGCCTAAATAGGCAATCGAAGCGTCGGCTTTGAGTTCGAGTTTTTTCGTCAGCGTGTAAAATTCAAAAAGTCCCGCGCCCAATCCGAAAGCGGCAATAACGAGAAAAAGCCAGTTTGCCGCCGGAAACCGCGGCAGAAAATACGGCAGAACGATTGACGCAATCAAAATGGGAAGCGCGACGAGCGCCGTTAATAATCGACTATTCATAAGAATAACTCACCGCAAAAGCGAAATTTTTAAGAGGTTAGCCACAGATGAACACAGATGGAAACAGATGAAAAAAATCTTTTCTCATTTGTTTCTATCTTTCAAAATTTGTGTTTATCCGTGTTCATCCGTGGCAAAAATTTCTTCCTGCACACTTTAACCTATACCGCCGAAACGTCGCTCGCGTTTTTGAAAATCCAGAATCGCTTCAAAAATCTCTTTGCGCCGAAAATCGGGAAAAAGCGTTTCGGTAACGTAAATTTCGCTGTAAGCCAACTGCCAAAGGAGAAAATTCGAGATGCGAAATTCGCCGCTCGTTCTAATCATCAAATCGACTTCGGGCAAGCCGCGCGTGTAAAGATTTCGTTCGATGTCTTCTTCGGTCAAATCTTCGACAAATTTTCCGTTTTGCAAAAGATTCTTGACGGCGCGTTTTGCAGCTTCGACAATCTCGGCGCGCCCGCCGTAATTGAGCGCGATGCTCAAAACAGTTCCCGAATTGTTTCTGGTTTTTTCGGTTGTCGACGCGATTTCCTTTCGCACGGATTTATCGAGTTCTTCGATTTTTCCGATTGCCTGAAATTTGATGTTTTGCCGGTCGATTTCGGCAATCTCGCTGCGAATGTAATGTTTGAGCATCTGCATCAGCGCACTGATTTCGAGCTTCGGACGTTTCCAGTTTTCGGTCGAAAAAGCGTAGAGCGTAACGGCTCGCAAATTTAATCTCGCGCTCGTATCGACAATGGCGCGAACCGATTCGACACCGGCGCGATGTCCGAAAACGCGCTGCTCGCCGCGTTGTTTCGCCCAGCGTCCGTTGCCGTCCATAATCACGGCGACGTGTTCGGGCAGACGCGCAAAATCAATCCGCGCAAGAAGTTCGGCTTCTTCAGAGTTCGGTTTGACGATTTCGGTAAAGTTTTCAAGCATTTTAGTCAAATAGGACGCGGATAAACACGGATTAAGCGAATTTTCGCGGGTAAATATTAATACGAAATCATAACCGAACATTTCGTATTCGCAAAAAATATCGGCGCAAATCCATTGAATCGGTGTTTATCCGCGTCCTATTTCCTTTTCTTCAATTCCGACAATCGCTTCACGGTTGATTTCGCCGTAAACGTGCGGGTAAATTTCGCCGCCCGTCGAAGATTCATTGACGAGTTGCGACGTTAATTTTTCCGGCTTAATTGTCAAAATCAAAACCTTCGCCGCGTCTTTGTAATAACGCCGCAAAACCGTTTCGACTTGTTCGGCGAAACTACAGTGAATAAAGCCTTCGCTTCTCAGACTTTCGGCTTCGTAAAATTTTTCGTCTTTAAATTTTTCCCACGTTTCGGGCAAAACAATGTGATAAATAAACATTTATTCTTTCGCTTCGGCAACGGATTTTTGCAGTTCGAGGAATTTCTCACGCACAAAAGGATTGAGTTTCTCGGCAAAATCCGCCGACAGATTTTTTATTTTGACCAGTTCCTGAACGTCCGCCAAATCCTTTAGGCGATGCGGCGCGGTCAGCCCCGATGCGAGTTTTAGTTCGACGAGCTTTTCCAGACCGATGGTTTTTATTCCGTCAATCTCGACTACGCTTTCGTTCGGATTCGGAAATCCGACAGGTTTCGGCTTGCCGTCGCCGGGAAATTCGCCCGCCGTAATTATTTCAATCGTTACATTTTCAGCAGTCGTTCTAAACTTTCTCGTCGCGCCTTCAAACGCCGGACGATAACCCGAACCGATTAGCTCGCGGCGGAACTTTTCCAAGCCGTCGCTGGTTAAAAGCAAATCAATATCTTCGGTAAAACGCCGATAACCGTAATTGTTGAGCGCGACCGCGCCGATGACGACATAATCAATACTGTGATTTTTCAAGTCGTCGGCAATGCGCCTCAAAGTTTCGTTGAGCGTTCCCTGTCCCATAAAAAATCGCAAGCCTTCCTGATACGCCGAAACGGGCGAAGAAATTATTTGCTGAAAATTCGTTTTCATTCGTAATCGACTTTTAACAAAGTCAAGCCGTGCGCCGGCGCGGTCGTTCCCGCCAAGTCGCGTTCGCCGGAGACGATTGCCGTCTGAATTGTATCAAAATCCTTTTCGCCGCGCCCGACTTCGAGCATCGTGCCGACAATCGAGCGCACCATATAACGGAGAAAACCGTCGGCGGTAATGCGAAATTCGATAACGGAAGCGCCGGCGCGCGCGTCCCAATGCGATTCGACGGAAAAGTTCATCACGGTTCGCACCTTATTTTCAACGTCCGAACGCGCCGAGGAAAACGCCGTCCAATCGTGTTCGCCCAAAAAGAGCCGCGCCGCGTCATTCATTCTGCCGACATCGAGCGGGCGCGCTTCGTGATGCGCGTAACGCAGCCAGAATGGAGACATTACCGGCGCATTGACAACGCGGTAAACGTAAGTTTTAACTTTGGCGGAAAAGCGAGCGTGAAAATCGTCCGCCGCTCGTTCGGCGCTGATAACGCGTAAGTCGCGCCACATATTGCCGTTAATTGCCAACCGCAATCTGTCGGGCGTAAACTGGCGATTTAAGCGAACATTGGCAACCTGACCTTCGGCGTGGACGCCCGCGTCCGTCCGTCCCGAACCGACGACTTTAACTTCCGCGTCTTCAAGCATTCCGACGACTCTTTCAAACTCGCCCTGCACCGTGCGCTGTCCTTCCTGCACCTGCCAGCCATGAAAATCCGTGCCGTCGTATTGAATAAGAAGTTTGAAATTCATTTAGAGACTGTTTGAAAAGTAGGCTACGGTCAAAAGTTCGGGTAAATTTGAGTTGTGAAAAAACAAGTTTATCAAGGGCGATATGAC
>JALZOE010000190.1 GCA_030857325.1 Acidobacteriota bacterium | reverse complement strand
TGGCGGTTGTGGCGGCGGTTGCCGGTTTTAATTTTTATGGAAGTGTTTCCGCCCAGACCGATGAAGTAAAAGCGGTGACTGATGTTTTGACCAGAGAAGCGCAGGCGGTCGAAAAAGGCGATTTAGCCGCGCTCGATAAAATCTGGGCGAATAGCGAAGACGTCACGGTTTTCGAGAGCGGACACGCCAATTACGGCTGGACGGATTACCGCAACTCGCATCTCGCGCCGGAACTCAAAGAATTTAAGAACACGAAATACGCATTTTCCGATTTGAAAGTCAAAGTTGACGGCAAAACGGCGTGGGCGACTTTCAAATACGCGCTCGCCGCCGAGATGGGAACGCGAAAGATTGAAAGCGGCGGTTTGGGAACGGCAATTTTGGAGAAACGCGACGGACGCTGGCAAATCGTTCATTGGCATTCGAGCGCACCGCGTCGTCAGACTTCAACACAAACAAGTTTTGTCAAAGACTTTAAAGGTCTAATCGAAAAATTGCGTGCCGGAGGCGCGACTGTCAAACAAGGTGAGAAAATTTCGCAGCCGTTTTTCTCGGTAAAAGGACAAACCTTGAATGTAGGCGGGGAATCGATGCAGGTTTTCGAGTACGGAAATGCCGAGATAGCCGAAAAGGAAGCCAAGCAAATCAGCCCGCAGGGAACACCCGCCGGGACGACAATGGTAACTTGGGTTGCGCCGCCGCACTTTTACCGGAGCGATAAATTAATCGTTCTTTATGTGGGCAAAAATTCTGAGATTGTAAAAGCCTTGGAAAACGCGCTCGGTCGGCAATTTGCTGGTAAGTAAAGTTCAGTTGAAGTTTTATCGGAATGAAACCTCGAGTTAGGCTCGTTGCTTAAACTCGATGAAGTATCGCAAATATCGGGCATTGGCATTTGAGCGCACAGCGCCGTGCGCCTTCGCCAACGCCGAAATAATTTTCGAGCGAATTCGCCAAATAAAAATTCTCAAACTCCCTAGCTGCTTCAAAACACAACGGAGTTTGAGAATTTTTTATTGCCGGTTAAGCGGGAAAATTATTTTCCTCCGGATTTTGACTTTTCTAATTTTTCTTTGACCATCCGCAATCCTTCGCCAACGGTTTTGTTTTTGAACGAGTCTTTGACCTTGTCGGTTTCGTCGTTGCCCACGGCTTTCAGTTTATCTCCCACAACGTCATAGCGACCCTGGTCGTTGACTTGATAAAAATACGGTCCCTCTTCCTGCTGTTTCAAAAATAACAGATAAGATTTGCCGATTTCAAAATTTCCGCCGTCCAAGTCCAAATTTATTGCCTGTCCATTGGAATCTAAACCGCCCGCGCGTTCGACATAAACCAGTTCTTCGCTTTTCGAGCCTTTAATCGGATTTGACACGCGAAAAGTAACCAGTTCAAACGGCAATTCGTCTTCGCTGTTTTCCGAACGAGCCACGCGGCTCGGCACAACGCTGACGGCTTCCGCCAGCACAATCGCATCAACGCCCACAATCATTTGGTCGGGCGACGAATAAACTTCTTTCCAAACGGCAGCACTGTTCGGTTTATTTGTATTGCAGGATTCTTCGCTGCGGGCTTGCTCGACCGTTTTATGGTTATGCCAGCTAAACGTCGCTGAAACCGATAACCCGACAAATACCGCCAAAATCGTTCCTAACAAAAAATATTTGATTTTCATTTTCGCTGTTTCCTCCTTTTAGTAAATTGAATTGATTAAGTCGCGGTCGTGCGAGTTTGGATACGGCGCGGTCAAAATCTGGTCGTTCATACAAGTCGTGCTTGACCCGCGATTATGTTCCAAACCGAAAAGATGCCCGATTTCCTGACAGGCGACGTGCTTTTTGTTGGTGCGCGTATAGCTTCCGTTGTCGAGATAGGTTTGATTAAGTCGCGCCCGCCCGTTCAGCACCGTGCAGCCGCTGAGGCTGCGAAGTTCGGCGAGTCCGAGCCAGCCCGTCGAGCCGTAATAACCGTTGTAGGCGTTGGCGTGGTCGGTCGAGCCGGCAGCAGAAACCGAGTTCAAAAATATGTCGGTATACGGACTCCAAGCGTTCGAGTCGGTTTTCGCTTCTTCGTTGTAGATGTTGTAATAATCGCCAGTTCCGCCGTTATACCAATTTATGTAGTAGTTGGCGTATTTATAACAGCCCCAGCGATGCGAAGCCCAGCTTCCGAGCGGCGTTCCCAAAAAGACGGCGATGCCGAAAACCGCTATCCAAACAGATATTGCGTGTCTCAGTTTCATTCTTTATTTTTCCTCCTGATTTTAAGAAAATATTGTTCGAGTCGAACTCGAATCACACAAAAAGCCTTCGATTGAAAACAACAGCCAAAACAGATTTTTGGCGTTTGTAAGAAACTTCTGATTTAAAGATTGTCGCCAAACTCGACGTTTGGTATTTAGAAAAGTGTTGATAAAATACATCACAAAGAATTTGGAGTCAAGCAAATTTTGTATATTTTACGAACTAATTTACATGCTTTCCCAAAACCCAAAGAGCAATTGCCATCAAAGTTTGTCAAAGCGTGTTTTCAAGTTATTCTTACTAATTTCTACTGAATCAACGCCTTTGCAGCTTATCCGCGATGAGGCGGAAAATTTGTTTGACCTATTAACTTGCACTCGGGCTTTAATTTTTTTTGAAAGGACTTTTTTATGACGGCAAACGTTCTGGCTAACCAAGCCGACGTATCACTTTTTACCGTGCGGCATTACACGCGCATCGGACTCTTGAAGCCTTCGCGCAACCGGCAAAACGGCTACAAAATTTACGAGCCGTCGGACGCGGCTCGCTTGCGCTTTATCCAAGCCGCGAAAAATTTAGGGTTTTCTCTGGCGGAAATCGCCGGCATCTTAGACGAAGCCGTGCGCGGAAACTCGCCTTGCCCGATGGTACGGGAAATCATCGTCCGCCGCATCGCAGAAAACCGGCGCAAAATAAAAGAGATGCAGCAGCTTCAGCGCAAGATGGAAAACGCGCTTGTAGATTGGTCGAAAATGAAAGACTCGATGCCGAACGGCGATTCGGTTTGCCATTTGATTGAATCCGTCGCGGAAATGAAAACCTAACTTGACTTGACACTAACTGTCAGGTTGTATGCTGTTTTATGAAGCCGACATAGTTATTTAATACGGCTCTAAAGCTAATACTAAAGAGAGGCTAAATATGACAGGAGAGTCAAAGACAAAATTAGAATTTACCGACCCGATTTGCGGAATGACGGTTAGTCCCGAAACCGCCGCCGGAAGTTTTCAGCACGAAGGCACGACATATTATTTCTGCTCAAAAGGGTGTCTGCAAAAATTTATCAATCAAACGAGCGGTGAAGCGCAGCCGCAGACAAATCTTGTGCAGATTGAAAGGAAAAAGGAAACGGTTCAACACGGCGAGATGGTTGCCGCTCCGACGGGCGAGTTTGTTGATCCGGTGTGCGGAATGCGCGTCGCGCCCGAATCTTCCGCCGGAGCTTATGAATACGGCGGCGAAACTTTTTACTTTTGCTCAGCGGGTTGTTTGAACAAATTTCGTCAAAACCTGAAAGCCTTTTTAGAAGAAAAGCAGGAAGAAAAATTGGAAGCCGAAAGTCAGGGCGTTGAATACACTTGCCCGATGCACCCGGAAATCGTGCAAATCGGACCCGGAAGCTGTCCGATTTGCGGAATGGCACTTGAGCCGAAAGTTTTGACTTTAGACGACCAGCCCGACCCGGAATACATTGATATGAAGCGGCGATTTTTGATTTCAGCCGTTTTGACCGTTCCCGTTTTCATTCTGGCGATGGCGGAGATGCTGCCGAATTTTAACGAGTTTATCTCGCCGAAAATTTCGCTTTGGATTAAATTCGTTTTGGCAACGCCGGTTGTCCTTTGGGGCGGATTTCCCTTTTTCGTGCGCGGTTGGCAGTCAATTGGCAATCGAAGCCCGAATATGTTCACGCTGATTGCCATCGGAACGGGCGCGGCTTATTCGTTCAGCCTTTTTGCATTGTTCTTACCCGACCTTTTTCCCGCTTCAATTCGGAACGAACATACCGGATTGATTGCGGCTTATTATGAAGCGGCGGCTGTTATTACGACGCTTGTTCTTCTCGGACAGGTTCTTGAGTTGCGCGCCCGCAGTCAAACTTCGAGCGCAATAAAAGAACTTCTTGGACTCGCGCCGGAAACGGCAATCGTTGTTTTTGATGATGGAACAGAAAGCGAAATTCCATTGAAAGAAGCGCAAATCGGCGCGAGTTTAAGAGTTAGGGTAAACGAAAAAATTCCGACCGACGGCGTGATTACAGAAGGCGAAACTTCGGTTGACGAATCAATGGTAACGGGCGAATCAATTCCAGTCGAAAAAACGTCGGGTGATAAAGTTATCGGCGGAACGATAAACGGCAGACGTGGCTTTCTAATGAAAGCGGAAAAAGTCGGCAGCGACACACTTTTAGCGCAAATCGTCCGAATGGTCGGCGAAGCACAACGAAGTCGCGCACCGATTCAAAGATTAGCTGATATTGTTTCAGGCTATTTTGTTCCGGCGGTTATCGTCGTGGCGATTGTCGCGTTTGCTGTCTGGCTGATTTTCGGCAGTTTCGCATACGCTTTGGTTGCGGCGGTTTCGGTTTTGATTATTGCTTGTCCATGCGCTTTAGGGCTTGCAACGCCGATGTCAATCATGGTCGGCACGGGACACGGCGCGCGGCACGGCGTTCTAGTGAAAAAGGCGGAAGCACTTGAGATTTTGGAACGAGTCAATGCGATTGTCGTTGACAAAACCGGAACTTTAACCGAAGGCAAGCCGCGCCTTCAAACAGTGGTTTCGTTAAACGGTTTGGCTGAAAAGGAAATCTTAAAACTTTCTGCCAGCCTCGCGCGCCCGCGCTCGCTCAAGCCAATGTCGGCATTGCGATGGGAACAGGCACGGATGTAGCAATGGAATCTGCCGACATTACGCTTTTGAAAGGCGATTTGCGCGGCATCTTGCGAGCTAAAAAATTGAGTGAAGCGACGATGAAAAACATTCGTCAAAATTTATTCTTCGCGTTTATTTACAATTTGGTCGGCGTTCCGATTGCGGCGGGCGTTTTGTATCCGATTTTCGGGTTGCTTCTCAGCCCGATGATTGCAAGCGCGGCGATGACTTTCAGTTCCGTGTCGGTTATTGTCAATGCGCTGCGTTTGAGAAAATTGAAGTTATAATTGGAGTATTTTATGAACTTAAAATCACGTCAGTCGTCTACGATTGAAGATTTACAATCCACGAGGATTTTCCTTAGATAGTGTATGAATGCACGATTTGGATTAGAGATATTTGACAATTATTTTTTATTTCAGCCGTTGATTTGAATTTCAGCTTAACGAATCGTTGGCACAGCTTTTGCCAATTTAGTCGCAGCAGATGAAACAATTTTTGGAGCATTGCTTATAAAAGTGATTTCATCTACCTGTCCGGTTTGGACAAAAATTGCCTTATTTTGGGCAACTCGAACTAAATTCATGGAGGTTATATTATGAATTCTGGAATTAATTTTCTAAAACGTGCGTTCGGTGTTGGAGTTTTTGGGATTGCGCTATTCTTTGCCGCCAGTATAACTGCAAATGCGCAGTATCGTGATAACGACCGGTATTATGGTCAGCAAAATAACGGTAGATACAACCAGAACCGACGCGCCGATAAAAGACATCAGAAACAAGAAAAACGCGAGTTGAAACATCATCAGCGACACGAACGCGAGTATTACGGCAACTCACGACAATTGCGCCGTCACCAAGAGCAGGAACGCCGCCAGGTCAAACGGCATCAGCGGAATGAACGCAACAACGGATATAACAACAACCGTCGCAGAAATGATGACGACCATGACCATTAAAATTAACGTTTAGTCTTAATTATTGCTTGACGCTGAGCAAATTGGCGG
>JALZOE010000189.1 GCA_030857325.1 Acidobacteriota bacterium | reverse complement strand
GGCGCGACAATCTGCACGTTGCTCTGCGTGGCGACCTGTCGCGTCCAGAGGCTCTGCCGCCCGCCGTCGTCCTCGATGTGAACGACGTATTTGCCGTCGGGCGAGATGGCGACGCCCGACGCTTTGCCGGTCGTCGTCAGCCGTGTGAATTTCGCCGTCTGGAATGGGAGCGCGGGTTTGTCTCGCTTCGCCGTCAATCTGTAAATGCCGTAGCCGATGCCCGCCACAACCAGCGCCAGCAACGTAACGACAATCATTGCCGATACTACGAGCGCGGCGAATTTGTGTTTTTGAACCGCGCCGCCAAACAATTTTTCACTTGTCGTCGTCGGTAAAATGTCTTCGCGCGCCGAAATCGCAGAAGATTGGACAATGTTCTGACTTCGGCTCAATTTCGACGCGCCGAGGTTTGCCGATTTTGCGAAAGCCGAAGCGTTCGAGCGTTCGAGTGTTTCGGCGAGTTCCAATTCGCGCTGTAAGTTTCTAAGGTCGAGCAGCAAGTCTTTGACGGTTTGGTAACGCTCGTCGGCGTTTTTTTGCAGTGACTTATTGACGATTCGCTGTAATTCGAGCGGCGCGTTTTCTGCAAACGGCGCGGGTTCGCTTTTCAAAATCGCGGCAATCACGTCGCTCGCTGTTTCGCCCGCAAACGGCGGTTGTCCGGCGAGCATTTCAGACAGCACAACGCCCAAACTCCAAACGTCCGTCCGCGCGTCAACCGCTTTTCCGCGCGCCTGTTCGGGCGACATATACGCGGCGGTTCCCATCAACGCGCCCGGATTCGTTTTGAAAAGTTGGCGCGTTTCGGCTTCGGTGTCTAAATTCGCCTGCTTGTTTTCGGCTAGTTTCGCCAAACCGAAATCAAGCACTTTGACGATGCCGTCGGCGCGAATCATTATGTTTTCCGGCTTGATGTCGCGGTGAACGATTCCGGCTTTGTGCGCCGCCGACAGCGCGAATGCCGTCTGCTCGGCGATGTTTAGAGTTTCCCTGAGCGTCAATTTCTCGCGGCGCAAAGTCTCGCGCAAAGTTTCGCCTTCGATATATTCAGTCGCGAGAAAACAAACGTCGTCTTCTGCGTCAAATTCGTAAATCGTCAGAATATTCGGATGATTTAGAGATGAGGCGGCACATGCTTCCTGATTAAACCGGCGCATAAGATTTTTGTCACCGCAAAGTAAAATAGACAAAAACTTGAGCGCGACTTTACGATTGAGCTTCGTATCTTCCGCCAGATAAACTTCGCCCATTCCGCCTTTGCCCAAAATTTTTATGATTTTGTAATGCCTGATTTCTTTGCCGGTAAGATCATTTTGCCCGTCCTGTTCGGCAAACATTTCGGCGGCAAGCGATTCGGGCGGCGTGTCTAAAAAACTGTCGGAGGATTTTTCAAACGAGAGCATTGCTCCCAGAATTGATTTGTTAATGTTTTTCATTATTATTACTGCCACTCGACGAAATTGAACTGCCCGAATTTTACGCTGTACGGACGAGCGGCGTAACTACGAATATACGCAGGTTAGAGGGAAAGCAGGGAACGGTGATTATTCAGACGATTTGCTCGCGCAGAGCTTTGGCAACAGCTTCGGATTTTGAGTGGACTTGAAGTTTTTCATAAACGTTGCGGAGATGAAAGGATACGGTGTGGGTGCTGATGCCGAGTTTGTAAGCGGCGGTTTTGTAGCTGTGTCCTTCGGTCAGCAATTTGAGCAATTCTTTTTCCTGCGGCGTCAGATGATAAACGGCGTTTTGGGGAGGAGTGAAATTTTGAAACAAGGTGATAACGCGGCGTGCTACTTCCGGCGACATCGGCGCGCCGCCTCCCCGGACCTCGCGCAAAGATTCGAGTAGCCGCGCCGGCTGCGTGTTTTTGAGCAAGTAGCCGACGGCTCCGGCGCACAAAGCGGCGAAAATCCGCTCGTCGTCGTCATAAACCGTCAGGGCGATAAAAGGCATTTGAGGAAATTTTTCGCGCAAAATTTTAATGCCTGCGATGCCGTCCATTCCGGGCAAGCCGATGTCGGTCAAAACCACGTCCGGCGGCTGGCGGCTCAAATTCGCAATCGCGTCTTCCATCGAGCGAAAGCGTCCGACGCACGAAAACCCGCTCGTGCCGTTAATCAGCATCGCCAAACCTTCGCGCACTTCACGCAAATCTTCGATAATGGCGACTTTGATAGCAGTCGTCGGCGGCAGGTTATTTTCTGAAATACTCGGCATCGTTTCGGTTAGCATCAAACCAGTGTAAGCCAAATCATTCGGTTTGCTCCCTGCCAAATCAGGCAGGCATAACGCAGAAGCGCGTATAGGCGCTGGAAACGAAAGAATACACCCGACTATCGTGCGTGTTTTCCCCATCGAACCTAACGCCGGGACCAGGCGGCTGATTTCAATTTGAGACGTAAAACGATTTTCGTTCCCGCGCCTTCGACCGAATCAATTTCCAATCGTCCGCCGCAATCTTCGGCGCGTTTTTTGATGCTCGATAAACCGTTGCCGTCATATTCCCGCGCCTGGTCGAAACCGCCGCCGTCGTCGTCAATTTGCAGCACTAATTCATTGTCCGCAAGAGCGAAATCGATTTTGACGGTACTGGCTTTTGAATGGCGCAGAATGTTGTTGACGGATTCCTTAAAAATTAAGTAAACATTGCGCCGGATGTTGGCGTCGAGCTTCAAATCCCTCGCCGGCGCCGGCGCGTTAAATTCCAAATTGATTTCGCGGCGTTCCAGAATTTCTTCGGCATATTGCCGCATCCGGCGCGTCAAGCCGATCAAGCTGTCTTTTTTCGGATTGATTGCCCAGACAATATCGCCCATCGCTGAAACCGATTCGCGCGAAATCTCGGCGACCGAGCCGAGCAGATTTTCTTTGCCGTTCCCGTTCGCGCCTATTTTATGTCCCAACTGTTGCTGCGCGACTTCGCTCAGAATGGCGATTTTAGTTAAATTCGCGCCGATGTCGTCGTGTAAATCGGTGGCGATGCGCGTTCGCACTCGCTCCAATTCCAAAAGGCGCGTCAGACGAAACCGATAAAAAGCGTAAATTAGAGAAGTTGCCAGAGCCAAAACGCCGAGAACAAACCACCAGCGCAGATAAACCGGCGGTAAAATGTTAAATGAAACGAGCGTCGGTTTCTCGCTTGTTACGCCGTCGCCGGTAACGGCGCGAAGCAGAATTTTATAATCTCCCGAAGCAAGCCCCACGAAATTGACGAACCGTTCCGGCGCGGGCGACGACCAATCCGATTGCGACTCGACCTTATATTGATAACGAACCGCTTCATCGTCGAGCGCGGCAAGACTGATAAAATCAATGCGAACTTGATTTTCGTCCGGCGCGAGATCTCGCAAGGTCAGTTCGACTGCGCCGAGCAGCGAAACTTTTTGCGGTTTGCCTTCTATTTCGACGCTAGTCAGAAGAACTTCCGGCGGGCGTTTCGCGCCTTCCGGCAGCGGCGCATATTTTACCAAGCCGGAGGTCGTGCCGAACCATAACACGCCTTCGACATCGCAAAAAGCCGAACGAAATTCGCGCTGCGGCTGGTTGCTGGAGACTTTCAAAACCTTGATTTCACCCGTCGCCGGATTCAGACGGTTGATGTCGCGGTCAGTGGCGATATAAATTAAACCTTGTAAATCCTGCGTGACGGCAAACGTTCGATTAGATGATAAACCTTCATTTTTGCCGATTGTAATGACGCGCGGATTTTCGCTTGCCGGTTCGTCAATTCGCATCACGCCTTCACGCCCCGACGCCACCCAAAGTCTTCCCTCGCGGTCGACAAAAAAGCCGTTTGCGCCGTCTTGCGACACGCCGTCAGCCAAATCGAAAAATCTGGCTTTGCCGCCTGATATTCTTGCAAGCCCGCGATTTAAAAACCCGATCCATAAATTTCCCGCCCGGTCTTCGGCGAAAGCACTGATTGAATCCTTGCTCCCTGTCGGCAAACCTTGCATATTTCCTATATCGGACAACGTTTCGGTTTCGCGTTTCCAAAGGAAAAAACCTCTGCCGGTTTCGTCGCCGGTCGAAATCCAGACATCGCCGCGCTCGTCTTCGTAAAGCCGAAAAATATCCTGCGGCGCGAGTCCGCTTTTTTTGTCCAATATCGTTATCGGCTGCGTCGTCGGGAGTTTGTCGAAATCAACCTTCGGAAAGCGAAACAACCCTTTTCCCGTCGCAATCCACCATTCGCCGTTCCGTGCCTGAAAATTCGTTTGATTTTCTCCTGAGCCGAAGTAATCAATTGATTCGGGCAAAGCCGGACGCAGCCACTTTAAGCCGTCTTTATGGAAACGTCCGATTCTCCAAAGAAAATGCTCGAAAACTTTGCCGTCGCCGTCAACTTCGATTTTCGCGCCCTTTTGCTCGACCGGCGCGTTATTGAGAAAGCCGGTTATCAGCAGATTGCCGTCATTGCCGCCCGAAACGCTCCGAACAAAAGCAATATCGTCCTCTAAACCAAACGAAACCAATCCGCGGCGCGCGAGCCGAAAAACACCGTTGACGCGTGTGCCGAGCCAGAGATTGCGGCTTTTATCCTCGAACATTGATTGGTAACGATTGTCGCCGATGCCGCTTTGTCGGGTATAGCGATAAAATTTTGAAGTCGCCGCGTCGAATTCAAATAAACCGCCGCTCGTTCCAAGCCACATTTTGCCGTCGAAAGATTCGGTAATCGTTTCAATCCAATTGATTTCGGAATCGCCCTTCGGGGTCAGATGTCGAATCGGCTGCGGGGTTCCGTTTTCGTCAACCCCAAACTGAAACAATCCTTTTTTTAACGTCCCGACCCAAAAATTGCCGTCACGGTCTTCGAGCAAAGCGCGAAAATAAACGGGCGACGATTCGTTTGAAGCGTAACCCGTAACGCGTCCGTCGGCTGAAATTCGGATTAAACTATTTTCCGTCCCAACCCATATCGCGTCGCTTCGATCTTGATAGAGCGAATAAATATATCGCTCGCTCGAATCGCTTGATAATCCGAGTTCAAACGGAATGAGGTTAAATCCGCCGCCCGATTTTTCGAGTCGGAATAATCCGTCATTTGCTCCGACCCAAATTGTGCCGCGCCGATCTTCAAGCAATTTTGTTACCGTTTTAATTCTGGTATTCGGAAGCGGATAAGTGATAAAAACCGGCGCTTCGGCAAGTTGCGAGGCTTCATCAATTGTTATCACGCGGTCGTAAATCGTGCCGTCGGGCGTGAACTTGACCAGTCCGCCGGTTGTTGCCAACCAATAATCGCCGTCGCGGGTAACGAGAAAATCCTTGATTTTGTCGCTCGGCAAACCTTCGCTGACGGTGAAGTTTGTAAAATTATAGCCGTCAAAACGCGCTAACCCGCCTTCGGTGCAAAACCAAAAAAACCCGGCTGCTTCCTGCGTGATTTTGTTAATGCTGTTTTGCGGCAATCCATCGGCGACGGTGTAGGTTTTAATCGGAAGATGTTCGGCAAGAAGCGGCGCGGCAAACACACACACGAGTGAAACAGTCAAAAAAATTTTGCCCGCGGGTTTTCCGAATAATTTTAATTGTGCGCCGAACAACATAAAAGTTGTTGTCTAACTTTTTTAATTTTTCGGGCATTGTGCGCTTTTGCATTGGATTTTTCAAGTTGTGACGGTAAAGGCAAAAGCAAAGAGCGCAAAAAATTAATTTTTTGCGCTCTTTAAGCAACAATTAAGACGATACCCATTCCGGTACTATTCGAGATGGGTAGTTTCGGCAGTGCGAAATGCTTCGGAACTCACTCCGACGTCTGCCGGTTTTACCGGGGACCGCCAAATACGGGATTTCCGCCCAAACCCACGAAATAACGCAATAACGATGTTTTACAAAGTATAGTTTTCGAGATTGCGTAAAATTTGTGTCTTATTTTATGTCTCAATGGCTAAATCTTGGAT
>JALZOE010000188.1 GCA_030857325.1 Acidobacteriota bacterium | reverse complement strand
TGTTTATACTGTTCACGTTCGGCGTCGGAATAGTTCCGGCGCAGAGCGACCGCGGAACACTCCGCGGAACGGTTACAGACCCGAGCGGCGCGGTTATTGCTGGAGCAAGAGTCGTCGCAACCAGCGTCGAGCGAGGCGACACGCGCGAGGTAACGACCACTGACGAAGGCGTTTTCGTTATGCCGGAACTCAAAGCCGGACTTTATCAGGTAGCGGTTGAAGTAACGGGTTTCAGACGAACCAACGTCGATAACGTCAAAGTTGACGTTCAGGGAATTCAGTCGCTTGAGATTAAACTGGAAGTCGGCGAAGTTACGGGGAACATCGTTACCGTCAACGCCGAAGCCGTTGCCGTCAATGCCGATTCTCCCGTTCGTCAAACGAATGTCAATGAACGGCAAGTGAGAGAATTGCCGCTTTTAACCGGCGGCGAAGCTGAAGGTCGTTCGCCGCTGTCGTTTATTTTTCTCGACAGCAGCGTCAGTTCGGCGGCAGCCGACGGCAACAACAACACTTCAAAATTCAGAGTCAGCGGCGGGCAAGCCAGTGGCACGGAAATTCTGATTGACGGAGCCGCCGTTCGCCGCCAGCAGAACGGCACGTTTTTCAGCGAAATCGCGCCGAGTCCGAACGCTTTTCAGGAGTTTACGATTTCGACCAACAGTTTTTCGGCTGAATTCGGCAATTCATCGGGCGGCGTCGTCAACTTTACTTTGCGTTCGGGCGGAAACGATTTTCACGGCGAAGGCTACAATTATCTGAGAAACGAAAAATTTAATGCCAACCGCATCGATAATATAGTCAACGGTCAGCCGCGCAACCGCGATAACCGCAACAATTACGGTTTTAATATCAGCGGTCCGATTTATGTGCCGAACTTCGGCGAAGGCAACGAGGGCGGAATATTTCGCAGTTTAAGAGACCGCGCGTTTTTCTTTTTTCATTACGAAGGTTATCGCTTGAGAACCGGACAAAACGCGCTGTTGACCGTGCCGACGGTGAGAATGAGAAACGGCGATTTCAGCGAGCTGCTCAACACCAGCGACCCGAATGTGGCGCGAATTAACGGCGGACAGCCGATTCTGATTTACGACCCGCGCCAGCCGTCGAATGTTCGTCAGGCATTTGCCGGAAATATTATTCCGCAGTCGGCAATCGACCCGGCTGGTCTGGCGATCCTGCAAAGATTTCCGTTGCCGACCCGCGCCGGAATATTTCAAAATTATGACGCGCAGGGTCTAAGACCGACCGACACGAATCAATTCACAATCAAAACCGACTTTGTTTTAACGAGTAAACAGCGTCTTTCGGTGAGTTATTCGCGCCGCGATACCGAAAGACTCGCGGGCGCGTTTCCGCTTCTGCCGCTGCCTTTTACGAATTTCGACGTTTTCGCGCAGGACTTCAAATCGAATATCGCGCGAATTCAGCACGATTACAGCATAACGTCCAACTTACTCAATCACTTTAATCTCGGCTATACGTTTCTCGACGTTGCCAACCGCAATACGACCGACCCGTTCGATACGTCTTCGCTCGGCATTCCGGTAGGTGCCACACAAAATTCGGCGTTCCCGCGCATTAACTTTCCCGGTTACGGCGGAAACGACGCGCGTAATGTAACGAATATCGGTTCTTCATTTTTCACCGACCAGATTCGGGACGGTGTTCTCCAACTAAGTGATTTCGTAACATTCGTAACCGGGCGCAGCACTTACAAATTCGGTGCCGATGTTCGAATTTCGCAGTTTAACGTGCGGCAGAAAATCGATCCGGGCGGCTCGTTCAATTTCCGCAACGACCAGACGGCTTCGGATGCGTGCGGCAACTGCGGTTATCCGATTGCCAGCTTGATTACCGGCGCGACCGAGTTTGCCTTTAACTCGAACAACTCGATTGACCCGGCTTTTCGTCAACTGACACAGGGCTATTTTGTTCAGGACGACATTAAGGTCAATCAAAAACTGACTCTTAACATCGGACTTCGCTATGATTTGCCGGGACTCAGAACCGAGGCGCGCGACCGTTTTCGCGGTTTTGACCCCGACGCTCTCAACAGCGCAATCGGCAGACGCGGCGCTCTGGTCGGCGCGGGCGGGCAGAGCGGTTTGCAGGCAGAAGAACGCTCGCTCTCCAGAAGCGATAAGTCCAATATCGGTCCGCGTCTCGGCGCGGCGTATGCCATCGACAGCAAAACGGTCGTTCGCGGCGGCATCGGGCTTTATTACGCGCCGATTCTTTACGGAACGGGCGGCAACGGCGACATCAACACCGGAACTATCGGTTTCAATACGACCGGACAATTATTTACACCGGACGGGCGTAATGCTCGAAACTTTTTATCGACTTTTCCGAGTATTCCGCGCACCGACCCCAACAACCAGTTTGTCGGCGATTTAGGAATTCCGATTTTAGCATTCGGTCAGTTTGGCAACGGTTTCCGCACTGGAAGAACGCTTCAATACACGGTTGATGTGCAGCGCGAACTGCCTTTTAGATTAATCGGCTCAGTTGCTTATATCGGACATCGCGCCGACCGTCTGCGATCAAATTTTGGACGACCAAATGCTCTGACGCTCGACCAGCTCAGACTTGGAAACGAAATTCTGAGAACTAACATCAACGCCGTTACCGCCGAACAGCGCGCGTTCGCGTCAACTCTCGGCATCACGCTTCCGGCAAACCGCAACGCCGTTTATCCGGGGTTCGCGAACGGCTGCGACAATGTTAATAATCGAGACCAAAGATGTATCGTTGCGCAGGCGCTTCGACCGTTTCCGCAATACGGTCGTATAACCGATATTCTGGAAAGCGAAGGCGAAAGCAATTACAACGCGCTGCAAATCAAGCTCGACCGACGTTTTGCTCAAGGTTTCCAGTTCGGTGCTTCTTATACTTTTTCGAGACTGATTACTAACGCTTCTGACGACATCTTAGGCGGCTCTCCGCTCGACGGAGTTATTCAAAATCCGTATGATTTGTCGAGCCTGAAAACCGTTTCGCCGAGCAATTCGCCGCACGTTTTCGTGACGAACTTTCTGGCTGAACTGCCGTTCGGCAAAGGCAAGTCGTTTCTTAACTACGGCGGAACCGTCGGCGGAATAGTTGACAGAATATTCGGCGGTTTTCAGGTTTCGGGTATTTTCCGTATCCAGCAGGGAACGCCGCTCGTTTTCTCGCTCGACCCGTCTAACCAAGGCGACAACGGCTTATTGGAACTCGCGGGAATTTTCGGCAGGCTTCGACCGAATTTGACCGGACAGCCGATAGCGGCGAGCCAGCGCGTTGACGTTCCGGGCGTTCCGGGCAGAGCCTTGATTCTTAATCCCGGTGCGTTTGCCGCTCCGCCGAGCTTTAACAACGGCGCGCCCGCGTTTCTTCTGGCAAACGGTCAGAGAAATCCGGCTTATGCGGCTTTCTACGCCGACCCGACCAGATTTTTCGGAACCGCGCCGCTGGTCAACGAAGATTTTCGTTCCGACCGTTTCTTTACGGCGGATATGAGTATCTTGAAGAAAACGCGAATCACCGAAACGGTTACTTTTGAAGTCGGCGCGGAATTTTTCAACGTCTTTAATCAGACTCTTTTCCTGCCGCCCGATACTTTTCTCGGACGACAGCAAGGCGGCACTAACGGAGGCATCAATCTGAATAGAAACTTCGGCGTCGAAGGCTTTACGTCGAGACTAGGTGAAGCCGGTAATCGCGTTATACAGCTGCGAGCTAGATTATTTTTCTAAATCGCAATATCAATGCGTATAAATGCAAAGACGCGGAACGGCTAAAACCTTCCGCGTCTTGCAATCTAAAAAGGATTTCCTTCGAATAGATGAATTTTTTTCAACAGAAAAATAAATCGTTGTTCTTGGCTTTTGCCGTCGCGTATCTCGGCTTGACGACAAGTTGGGCGCAACCGGGAAATTCGACTGAAAAACTTTTAACCGACGCGAGCGCGGCTTTATCGTCAAATGATTTGAGCCGTGCCGAAACGGTTCTGCAAAGAGTTTTGGTCGCCGCGCCGCGCAACGTCGAGGCGCATACTCTGGCGGGCGCGGTAGCCGAACGGCAAAACGATTTAACGGCGGCAGAAAAGCATTTTGCGATTGCCGCGAAACTCCAGCCGAAATCGTCCGAGACGCGCAATAATTACGGCGCGATTCTGTTTCGAGTCGGGCGCGCCGCCGAAGCCGCCAAAGAGTTTGAAGCGTCGTTGCTAATCAATCCCGGTCAACGAAGCGCGCAAATTAACCTGGCGCAAATCTATTTTGCAAGAGGAACTCCGGCGGATTTGCGAGCGGCGGAAAAGTTATTTGAAAAAGCGTTCGCCGTCGCGCCGGATGTCGAAATAGCGCGGGCGCTGGTTGTCATCGCTTTGCGGTTAGGCGAAACGGAACGCGCCGCGCGCGATTATCCCCAATACTCCGCGCTCGTCAAAAATTCCGTTTTACCAAATACGGCGCGGATTGAACTCGGCGCGGCGCTGCTGGAAAGCCGTTTGATTGCCGAAGCCGTCGCCGAACTCGAAGCGGCTTTCGCGGTCGAACCCGACAATCCGAATGTCGTCGTTTCGCTGTCGCGGGCGTATCTGGCGCGAAAGGATATAAAAAATGCCGGGCGAACGCTCGAAGCGGCGGTTTCGCGCGGCGTTGACGATGCGAAAATTTACGCCGCGCTCGCCGACGTTTACGAGGCGGGCGGTTATTACGAAAACGCGATTCCTGCGATGCGTCTGGCGATTGAGCGCGACCCGCGCAGCGAACCGTATCGTTTTCGTTACGGTTTAATGCTCGTCGATACCAAAGCGCCGGCGGCAGCCGTCATCCGATTAACCGAAGCGATTAAAGATTTCCCCGCTTCGGCGCGGCTGTGGCTTGGGCTTGGTATCGCTCAATACAGCGATAGTAAAACGGTTGAAGCGCAGCAAAGTCTTGGAAAAGCTCTTGAATTGAATCCGCGTCTCGTTCCGGCTCTGGCGTATCTCGCCGCAATCGAAGACGAAATCGGAAAATCGACCGAAGCCGCGATAAATTACGAGCGGGCGCTCGCTTTGGACGACAAAAGCGCCGTTTTGAATTATCTGCTGGCTGAAACGCTGATGAAAAACGCCGCTATCGATACGGAGCGAACCGAGAAACATCTGCGGCGCGCCATCGAGTCGGACGCCGGGCTTGCCGCCGCGCATCTGGCTTTGGGCAGACTTTACGTGCGGGGAAAACGATTTGCGGAAGCCGCCGCCGCGCTGGAAAAAACCGTGCGGTTGCAGCCGAACCGAGCCGAAGCCTTTTACCAGCTCGGACAGGTTTATATCAGGTTGAAACGCGCGGACGAATCGCGCGCGGCTTTGGCAAAATTTAAGGAATTAAGCGAGCTTGAAAAAACACAGACGAGAACCGACCGCAACGAACTCGTTCGCCGTCTGGCTAACGTCAAATTCTAAACAAGGGAAAATGAAATGAAAAAATCGATAGTTTTATTATTGGGAGCGATTTTTTTTCTCGCCGGTAATTCAACGGCTGTTCGCGCTCAACAGCCTGCGGCAACCGCGCCGCAAAAAGCCGCGCCGCAGCTCGACGAATGGAGCGACGATTTTACGGGCGACAAACTCGACGAAACCAAATGGGAAAAATTTACTTTTGAAGGCGGCGCTGGCGGTAAACTTTCCGTCAAATACGGCGAAGTCCGTATTCGCAGCGCGAGCCGCACACGCGCCGGCATTCGTTCAAAACAATCGTTTTCCGGCGAGCGATGGTTAGCCGAAGCGCGGCTGGCAAAAGTCGGTGCGCAGCTTCCCGAACCCGGCTCAAACGGACAGCCGACGGGTTTCGCCGCCTTAACGATTTTGTTCGACAGCGCCGGGCGCAACCGTATCGAATGGATTTTAAACAGCGACGGCGGATTCGAGGCTTGGGCAAATGTTGACG